>JBFZCS010000062.1:0-3888 GCA_041307825.1 Azonexaceae bacterium | reverse complement strand
AACCGTCACCGATCACCGTATCGTCGAGCGCGCCGCGGTCGACCGTCGTATTGGCACCAATTTCGACGTCATTGCCAATGGTGACGCCGCCGATCTGCGGAATCTTGATCCAGTTCTTGCCTTCCGGTGCAAAACCGAAGCCGTCGGCGCCGATGACTGCACCCGAATGCAGAATGGCGCGCTGACCGATCCGGCAGCCGTGATAGATCGTCACCCGCGGATAAAGCACACTGTCCGCGCCGATACTCACATCGTCCCCGATGCTGCAGCCGGCATGAATGACGACGCCCTCGCCAACACTGACCCGCTGCCCGATGCTGACCAGCGGACCGACGGCGGCGCTGGCCGGCAGCAACGACGCGATGACCGCCGACGGGTGCACACCGCTGAAGCCGGCGGTAAGCGGATTGAGCAGCGCTGCGACGCGGGCGTAATAAGCGTACGGATTGGCCGTGACGATCCGCGGGCCGGAGAACGCATCAGCGGCATCCTGCGCCAGAATGACGGCAGCGGCTTGTGTTGTCTGAAGTTGCGTCTTGTATTTGCGATTGGCAAGGAAGGCGATATCCCCGGCGCCAGCCGAGACCAGCGTCGCAATACGCCGGATGAGCGTTTGCCCGTCGCCAAGTACATCGCCGCCCAGACGGGCGGCGATCTCGGAGAGCGTGAACTGTACCCCCCCCGGCTGCGCCATTACTTGCCTTCGGCGAGCGCCTTGATCACGCGATCGGTAATATCGAGTTTGGGGCTGACCCAGACCACGTCCTGCAGGATGAGGTCGAACTTGTCGGCCTCGGCGATCTGCTTGATCGCCTTGTTGGCTTTTTCGATCACCGCGGCGTTTTCCTCGTTCTGGCGCAGGTTCAGGTCTTCGCGGAACTCACGCTGGCGGCGCTGGAACTCGCGGGAGGTATCGGCGAATTCCTTTTCCTTGGCGCGGCGCTCGGTTTCCGCCATCGTCACCGAGTTTTTCTCGAGATTCGCCTGCAAGGTCTGAATCTGTTTGGCCATGGCCTGAAGGTCCTGCTCGCGCTTGACGAACTCGCCTTCGAGCTTCTTGCCGGCCTTCTGGGCCGCCGGGGCGTCACGGAAGATGCGTTGCGTATTGACGTAGCCAACCTTCAGTTCGGCCGCTGCCTCACCGGCGACGAACAACAGGGCAGACATCAACGATGCCAGAACAAGGGGCTTAGCTTTCAACATGTCACTCCTGAATTAAAAGTTTGTACCGAGCTGAAACTGGAAGTATTCGGTCTTGTCGCTATCCTGCTTGTTGATCGGATAAGCATAACTGAACTTGAGCGGACCAACCGGTGAAATCCAGGCAAAGGACAGACCTGTAGAATAGCGCAAACTGTCATCGATGCCAGGCACGCCCGTCGAAGTTCCGCCACTGGCCCAGACCTGGCCAACGTCAAAGAACCAGCCGAGGCGAATATTCTTTTCCATGCCCGGAACGCCCCACAGCAATTCGGCCTGCCCGATGAAACGCTCATTGCCGCCCAGCGAGTTGCCGTAGATGTCCTGCGGCCCCAGGCTACCCGCCTTGAAACCGCGGACGGTGTTTACGCCACCGGCATAGAAATTCTTGTAGAACGGCAGGCCGGGGGTGTCGCCGTAGCTGTCGGCATAGCCGACCTCGCCGTTTAGCATCAGGGTGAACGCCTTGGACATTGCAAAGTAGCGTTGCAACTGGTACGAGGCACGGTAAAAGGTCAGGTCGCCGCCCGGAACCGCCACTTCCAGACTGGCCTTCTGGTACCACCCGGTGGTCGGAAACAGGAAACTGTCCTTGCCGTCGCTCACCCAGTTTGCCGTGAGCGGAATAGTCACATTGGTGGTCGATGGTTCGGATGAAAGAGGGTCGCCGCCGTTTTGTTCGACGAACTGGATCGTCGCCGGCGATGATCTGCCCCGGAAAGCGGTGATTTCGGTCTGGTCGGCGCCCAGCCCGAAACTGAGGGACTGCTTCTCGCCGATCGGGAAGCCGAAGCGGGCCACCACCCCGGTCGATGCTGATTTGTACGGGGTAACGGCAACCGACGACGAGGTCGTATCCACTTTGCGATGGTAAAGGTCAAAACCCTGGCTGATCCCGTCCACCGTGAAATACGGATTGGTGTAGGAGAACGAATAGAGCTGGTTGATCTTGCCCGAATTGACCGCGATTGCGACGTTGTTGCCACTGCCCAGGAAGTTGTTCTGGGCGATAGAACCGGACAGCACGACCCCTTCTGTACTCGACAGGCCGACACCGAGCATCAGGTTACCGGTTGGTTTCTCGACGACCGTGAGATTGACGTCCAGTTGATCGCTGGTCCCCTGAACCGCGGGCGTTTCGAGCGCCACCTCGGAGAAGTAGCCAAGGCGATCAAGGCGCGTCTTGGATGCCGTGACGCGCTCGGCATCGTACCAGCCGCCCTCCATCTGGCGCAGCTCGCGGCGAATGACCTCGTCGCGCGTCCGCGTATTGCCGGCGACGTTGATGCGCCGGACATAGACCCGCTTGCCGGGATCGACGAAGATGGTGAAGGCGACCTGGCGTTTTTCCTTGTCGATTTCCGGCGCCGCATTGACGTTGGCGAAGGCATAACCTTCCTTGCCGAGCCGTTCGCTGATGGCCTTGTTCGATTCGTTGAGCTTTTCGCGCGAAAAGACATCGCCCGGCTTGACGACAACCAGCTTGCTCAACTCTTCCTCGCTGATCGTGAAATCGCCGGCCAGCTTGACCGACGACACCTGATAGCGCGCGCCTTCATTGATGTTGATCGTGATGAAGACATCCTGCTTGTCAGGCGAAATCGAAACCTGCGTCGACTCGACGGCGAATTCCAGATAGCCGCGGTTCATGTAGAAGGACTTGAGCTTCTCGAGATCGGCGGAGAGCTTCTGCTTCGAATACTGGTCATTCTTGGTATACCAGGTGATCCAGCCCGGCGTGGTCAACTGGAACTGGCTGACCAGATCCTTTTCCGTGAAATCCTTGGCGCCGACGATGTTGATCTGCCTGATCTTGGTAAACGCGCCCTCTTCGATATTGAAGTTGATGCCGACGCGGTTGCGTTCGAGCGGCGTCACCGTCGTCGTGATCTCGACGCCGTACTTGCCACGGGTCAGATACTGGCGCTTGAGTTCCTGTTCGGCCTTGTCGAGCAGCGCACGGTCGAAGATGCGGCCATCGGCGATACCGATCTCCTTGAGCGCCTTGACGATCACGTCCTTCTCGAATTCCTTCATCCCGACGAAATCGATCTGCGCGATGGCCGGACGCTCCTGCACCACGACCACCATGACCCCGCCGTCGACCTCGATCCGCACATCCCTGAAGAAGCCGGTAGCGAAGAGCGCCTTGATCGATGCGGCGGCCATTTCATCGGTCAGCGTCTCGCCGACCTTGACCGGAAGATAGCCGAAAACCGTCCCCGCCTCGGTGCGCTGAATGCCCTCGACGCGGATATCCTTGACGGTAAAGGGTTCGAAAGCCAGCGCGGGGAGTGCAAAGAGTCCGGCAACCAGGACGGAGAGAAGGGATTTCTTCATTTTTCAGCCGGAAAACAGGCGGTTCATGTCATTAAAAAAGGCGAAAGCCATCAGAACGAAAAGAATGGAAAGCCCCACCTGCTGGGAAATTTCCATGGCCCGCTCGGAGAGGGGCCGCCGTCTGACGACTTCAATCATATGATACATCAAATGCCCACCGTCCAGAACCGGGATCGGCAGCAGATTCAGCACGCCGAGGCTGATACTGACCAGGGCCATGAACTTGAGGTAGTAGTCGATTCCGAGCCGCGCCGACTGCCCGGCATAATCGGCAATCGTCACCGGTCCCGAAAGGTTGCGCCATGAAACCTCGCCGGTCAGCATCTTGCCCAGCATGACCAGGCTGAA
>JBFZCS010000061.1:0-5514 GCA_041307825.1 Azonexaceae bacterium | reverse complement strand
CGAAGATAAAGCGGGCCAGCGTCGTCTGCTTGCTTTTTTCGATGGCGGCAACCAGATTCTGTGCCGACTTCCCGCCCATGCGCTCCAGCCCGGACAGCGTCTCGACCGTCAAACCATACAGGTCGGCCGGCGAATGGACCAGCCCGGCATCGACCAGTTGATCGACCAGCTTGTCGCCAAGCCCTTCAATGTCCAGCGCCCGTCGGGCGGAAAAATGCAGCAGCGCCTGTTTGCGCTGGGCCGGACAATAGAGGCCGCCGCTACAACGCGCCACGGCCTCGTCGACGCCCCTTGTCACGGTCGACCCGCATTCCGGGCAGATTTTCGGCATTTCGAAAGGCGGATGCAGCGGCTCGCCACCGAACAGGTCACGGGTCGGCCGCCGCTCCGGGACAATGGCGACCACCTCGGGAATCACATCGCCGGCCCGGCGCACGATCACCGTATCGCCGACCCGCACGTCCTTGCGCCTGACCTCGTCCTCGTTGTGCAGGGTCGCATTGGTCACCGTAACACCGCCGACGAAGACCGGCTTCAGCCTGGCCACCGGCGTGATCGCCCCGGTCCGCCCGACCTGGACGTCGATGCCGAGCACCTCCGTCAGCGCCTCCTCGGCCGGAAATTTGTGGGCAATGGCGAAGCGCGGCGCGCGCGAGACGAATCCGAGCTGCGCCTGCGCCGCCAGCCGGTTGACCTTGTACACCACGCCGTCGATGTCATACGGCAAGCCGGGCCGCTTCTCGCCGATTTCGGCAAAATAGGCCAGCAAGCCTTGCGCGCCATGCACAACCCGGCGCTCCGCCGCCACCGTGAAACCCCAGCCGGCCAGCAAATCCATCAGCTCGGCATGCGTACCGACCGGCAGTTCATCGCCGCCGGCGCCGACGCCATAGGCGAAGAAGGAAAGCGGGCGGCTCGCCGTGATCCGCGAGTCGAGCTGGCGTAGGCTGCCGGCTGCCGCATTGCGCGGATTGGCGAACTCCTTCTCGCCGCGCGCACGCTGGCGGGCGTTCAGTTCGGCGAAGGCCTGACGAAATATCATCACTTCACCGCGAATCTCGATCAAGGCTGGCCAGCCATGGCCCGCCAGACGCAAGGGGATGCCGCGCAGGGTCCGCAGGTTGGGCGTCACCTCCTCGCCGGTCGTACCGTCGCCGCGTGTGGCGCCACGGGCGAAAATGCCGTTTTCGTAGGTCAGGCTAATCGCCAGCCCGTCGAATTTCGGTTCGACGGCATAGTCGACCGCAACCGCCGATTCCAGACCGTCGCGCACGCGCTGGTCGAAGGCTTCGACCTCAGCGGCGGCGAAGGCATTGTTCAACGACAGCATCGGCACGCCATGCACGCGCGGCGGGAACTCCTTGAGCGGTGCCGCGCCAACACGCAACGTCGGTGAGTCCGCCGTCAGCAGTTCGGGATATTGCTGCTCAAGCCCCTGCAGTTCGCGGAACAGCTTATCGTACTCGGCATCCGGGATGGTCGGTGCGTCAAGTACGTAATAGGCGTGGTTATGGCGCTCGATCTCGGCGCGCAGTTTCCGCGCGCGCTCGGCAGCAAGCGCCGGCGCGGCCATCAGGAAAACAGGCGCAATGCCTGTGCCGAGCCGGCTGGCAGGCCGTAGCTGGCCATCGTCGCCTGCGGCTTGCCGATGAACTCGCGACGGATGTGATCGAGTTGCACGTCGTTCAACGGTTGCCGGTTGTCGTCGACCAGCGTTCCCTGCAGGGTTTCGGCGAAGCGTTTGGCCAGTTCGACCATTTGCTGGAAGACCCGCTCGCCGTGATCGACGCGCGGCACGTCGAGAACGAAGGTCAGGCCGTGCGTCGTCACGTTGCGGATCGAATCCGCCGAGAAACGGGTCGTCTCGAAGTTCTGCAGCGCGAACTGCGTGCGACCGTAATCGTCACGCCGGGTGAAGCTACCGTCGTCGCCGAGCGTCATGCCCGCCGCCTCGGCCAGCGCGCGAATCTTGGTGCCGGAAAACGGCGCGCCGCGGCTGACCAGATTGACCCCGATTTCGAGGTCGACCGCAGCGCAGAAGCGATCGATTTCGGCCGCCTGATCAAGCAGGCGGCTGGCCGGCATGTCGGCGACCGCTAGCAATTCGTCGGCCAGCGCGTGTATCGCCCCGGTGAAGTTCGCCAGATCGGCCTCGGAAACCGGCCCCATGCGATCGACCAGTTGCAGGCCGACGCGCAGGCGGCGCACCGGCGCCTCGCTGTCGGGCGCGATGCGCTCCCACTCGCGATTGCGCTCGTTGAAGGCGACCCAATGCACCGGCTTGCTTATGCGCCGCAACGCCTCGTATTGCGAATGGATGATCTGCGAGGCGGGCGCCGGGTCGACCAGTTCCATCGCGACAATGAATTCGAGGCGCGGATCGAGCAGACTGCCCGGCACCGATCCGGCGGGCAATTCAGGAATTTCGTCATCGTCATCGGCGACCGCGGAAGAACGCAACGCCGGTTCGCTCGACGCCGGCTCACCGGCCGCCTGCGCCGGCAACCCGTCGGCAAGCATCGGTTCACGGCGTTCCGCCGGCGCGACCGGCAATTCGGCGCGCATTTCCGGCTCGCTGCGCACGGCAGGCGCCGCCCTGGCCGGCGCATCGGCCAGCAGGACGTCGTCGTGCTGCGGTTTCAGAACCGCTTCCGCCAGCTTGCGATGGCGGTATTCCTGCCACTTGTTGTAGGCCAGCACGCCGATTACCGCTGTCGCGCCCAGCCCGATCAATCCCATCTGGAGTTCGGTCATCTAAGCCGCATCCCTCATCTTCAAGGCTTCTTCAATATCCACTTCGACCACCCGCGAAACGCCGGATTCCTGCATCGTAACGCCGACCAGTTGCCCGGCCATTTCCATCGCAATTTTATTATGGGAAATGAACAGGAACTGCGTTGCACCTGACATTTTCTTGACCATCGCGCAGAAACGCTCGGTATTGCTGTCGTCGAGCGGCGCGTCGACCTCGTCGAGCAGGCAGAATGGCGCCGGGTTGAGCTGGAACATCGAGAAGACCAGCGCGATCGCCGTCAGCGCCTTCTCGCCACCCGACAGCAGGTGGATGGTCGAATTCTTCTTGCCCGGCGGCTGGGCGATGACCTGGACGCCGGCGTCGAGGATTTCCTCGCCTGTCATCACCAGTTCGGCGCGGCCGCCGCCGAACAGTTCCGGGAAAAGCTGCCCGAAATGGCCGTTGACCGCGTCGAAGGTGCTTTGCAGCAGGTCGCGCGTCTCGCGGTCGATGCGCCGGATGGCGTTTTCCAGCGTTTCCATGGCCTCGGTCAGGTCGGCCGCCTGCATGTCGAGGTAGCCCTTGCGCTCGGTCGCCGTTTCCAGTTCCGCCAGCGCCGCCAGATTGACCGCGCCGAGTTCGGCCAGCGCATTGCCCAGGCGGGTGATCTCGCCCTGCAGGGCAGCCGGCCGGACGCCGCCATTCTCGTTCAGCGCCAGTTGCAAGGCATCCTCGTCGGCGCCGGCCGCCAGCAGTTGCTGAGCGAACTGCTCGGTATTGAGCGCCGCCGCCTGTTCTTTCAGCTTGAGGTCGCCAATGCGCACGCGCAACGGTTCCAGCCCCTGCTCGATCTTCAGGCGCTGTTCCTCCAACCCGCGCAGCGCGTGGGTTGCCGCCTCCAGCGCATCGCGGCAATGGGCCAGCGCCGTTTCCTTTTCCTGCCGGGTGGCCAGCGCCGCCTGCAAACTGTCTTCCATGACATCGGCCGGCGCCGCCTCGACCTGCAAGGCGCACTGCGCCCGGTCGTTCTCGATGCGGGTCAATTCACGCTGCGCCATCGCCTGCTGGGCAAAGATGTCCTGCAGCTTGCCCTCGCTTTCGCGCAGCGAGAACTGCGCTTCGCGCAGGGCGCGGTCGAAGTCGGCATTGCGCTCGCGCTCGGCGCGCACGGCGCGCTCGGCTTCGTCCAGCCGCGCCTGAGCGCCGGCCACCAGCACGCGGATGCGGGCCAGCCCGTCGCGCACCTCGGCGATCTTGTCGTTGGCCGCCATGTCGCGTTCGCGCTCGGTTTCCTCTTCTTCGGCCAGTTCGGCGAGTTGTTCCTGCTGGCGTTCCTTCTGTTCGCGCTGGCGCTCGATCGTCTGGGCGAGCTTGAGCACCTCGAGTTGCAGCGCATGCACGCGCTGCTGGCGGTCGGTCACATACTGGCGGGTTTCGCCGATTTCTTCCTGCTTGTCCGCGAACTGTTCGTCGAACATCGTCAACTGCTCGCGTACCGCTTCCGCCTGCCCCTCACCGGCGGCAATGCCTTCGCCGAGCGCCTCGATTTCACGCTGGCGCTCGAGCAGGCCGTGCTCGCCCTGGTCCGGGGCAAAAAAGGTGATGCTGGCGCGCGTCAGCAGATCGCCGCCGGCAGTCACCAGCACCGCCCCCGGCGCCAGTTCGGCACGCCGGGCCAGCGCGGCATCGAGCGATTCGGCGGTATGCACCGAACCCAGCCAGTCGGCGAGGACGGCGGCGATCGCCGGATTGTCGCAACGCACCCGCGCGCTCAGCCGCTCGGACTGCTCGCCAGGTGCCGCTTCGGCCGCCAGCATCACGCTCAGGTGCGCGGCGGGCCGGTCGTGCCGCCATTCGTCGAGCTTCGCCGGATCGTCGCAGGCAATGGCATTCAGCCGCTCGCGCAGCACCGCCTCGACCGCCGACTCCCAGCCGGCCTCGACATGAATCTGCTGCCACAGCGGCGGCGCCGCTTCCAGGCCATGCCGGCGCAGCCATTCGGGCAATTTGCCGCTTTCGCGGGCGCGCGCCTGCATCTGTTCAAGCGCCGCCCGGCGCGCCTGGCCGGCGGCCAGTTCGCGTTCGAGGCGCTGCACGTCGCCCTGCGCCCGGCTGCGGGTCGTCTCGAGTAGCGGCAATTCCTGCTGCAACTGCTGCAGATGCTCCTGGTCGCCGGCCAGTTCCTCGCGCAACAGAACGAGTTCTTCTTCCTTTTCGGCCAGATCCAGCGCATCCGGCACGCCCTGCCCACTGTCCTCGGCACGCAGGCGTTCGCGGCGCTGGGCAATGGCCTGCAGCGCGCGCTGGGCATGCGCCTTGTTGGTCAGTTCGACTTCCAGGCGCTGCTCGCCGTTGCTCGTCCGCGCCCGCAGACGTTGCAGTTCTTCCTGCGCCTGGGCATGGCTTTCCTCGACCTGCGGCGCGATATTCATCTGCTGGTGCAGGCGCTCCTCGGCCTCGGAAACGCGCAAGCGGGCAAGCTCCTGCAATTCTTCCCATTTTTGCCGGTCGACCGCGAGGTTCTCAGCCGTCTGGCGCCAGTGCGCCGCTTCGTCCTCCAGTTGCACCAGTCGCGCTTCGAGCTGGTTGCGCGATTCGCGGCGATGGCGAATCTCGGCCTCCAGCCGCGCCACTTCGGCGTTGGCGGCATACATCTCGCTCTGCGCCTGATGCAGCGCATCGCCGGCGGCAAAATGCGCCTCGCGGGTTTCCTCGGTGCGCGTCTCGGTCTCGCGCAGCGCGGCGTTCTGCGCTTCGAGTTCGGTGGCGGCGCGCTCGAC
>JBFZCS010000060.1:0-11375 GCA_041307825.1 Azonexaceae bacterium | reverse complement strand
CTACCAGTCGATCTTCGACTGGCGCGAGGGCATCGCTCTGGCGCTCCTTTCGGCGGCCATCCTGGCCTTCGCCATCCTGGCCTGGGACAAGGCTTCCGGACTTTCGGCCGAGGAAAAACGCGAGATCGGCATTCTCAAGGCGATCGGCTGGGAGACCGGCGACGTGATCCGGATGAAACTGTGGGAGGGCATCATGGTTTCGCTGGGCGCCTTCCTGATCGGCTACCTCGCCGCCTATGTCCATGTCTTCCATTTTTCGGCCGGCCTCTTCGCGCCCGTGCTCAAGGGCTGGGCGGTGCTGTATCCCAGCTTCACGCTGGTGCCGGCGATCGACGGCCTGCAGGTTGCGACGCTGCTCTTCTTCACGGTATTTCCCTACGCCGTCGCCGTCCTCGTGCCGATCTGGCGGGCGGCGATCACCGATCCCGATGCCGTGATGCGCGGCTGAGATGATCGAACTCGACGATATCCACAAGGCCTTCAACCAGGGCCGGCCCAACGAATACTGGGCGCTCAGCGGCATCAGCCTGAAGGTGGCGGCGCGCCAGGTGACCGCCCTTTCCGGCCCCAGCGGCTCGGGCAAGACGACGCTGCTGACCCTGCTCGGTTGTCTGGCGCGTCCGACGCAGGGCCGCGTGCGCCTGCGCAACGAGGATGTCTCCGGCCTGCCGGAGCGCTTTCTCACCGAAATCCGGCGCCGGACCTTCGGTTTCGTCTTTCAGCAGTTCAACCTCGTGCGCGGCCTGTCGGCGCTCGACAACGTGATGCTGCCGGCCTACCCGCTCGGCCTGCCCTACGGTCAACTGCGCGAAAAGGCCGAAAACCAGCTCGCCGCTCTCGATCTCGGCCACCGCCGCAACGCGCGCGTCGAATGGCTTTCCGGCGGCGAACAGCAGCGGGTGGCGATCGCCCGCGCGCTGATCAACGATCCGGAAGTGATCATCGCCGACGAACCCACCGCCAATCTCGATACCGCGCTGTCGCGCCAGTTTCTCGACATCCTGAGCCGCCTGATCGACGAGGGGCGCACCGTGCTGCTGACCAGCCATGATCCGCTGGTCATCGAATCCAGCGTCGTCGACCGTGTCGTCCGCCTGCGCGACGGACGCCTGGTCGACAGCGCCGACTGAGCATGCTCTTCCAGCCCGCCATCATCGCGCTTCTGCTGGCCGGCGCCGTCAGCCTGCTGGTGCTGGTCGCGGCGACGCCGTTCGCGCTGCAGGTCATCCGGCGCTGGGACATGCGTAGCGGCAGCGAACTGCAGCTCGTTCTCGAACGGCGCACCTACCTGTTTTCGACGTTGACCGCCTTCGTCTTCGCCACCCAGCTCGTCGCCTTGCTGCTCACCGTGTTCAATGCCGACAAGATGGCGGTGATGTTCGTCGGCGCCATGTGCGCGGTCGGCACGCTAAATGCCAATGCCTGGGGCTTCCCGATGCTGTATGCCCAGATCGCGGTGTTTTTCCTCGCCGCCGCCTGGCTGACGCTCAATCATGTCGACAATCAGGCGCCCGATTACCCGCTGGTCCGCGTCAAGTACGCGCTGCTGCTCCTGCTGCTGCCGGCGCTGGCCATTGCCTTCGGATTGCAGCTCAAGTACTTCCTCAACCTGCGCGCCGATGTCATCACCTCATGCTGCGGCAGCCTCTTTTCCGAGCAGGGGCCGACGCTGGCCAGCGAAGCGTCCGCCATGGAGGCGAAGCCGGCCATCCTGCTGTTCTACGGTGCGCTCGGCGTGGCCGTCTTCGCCAATGCGCTGCATGCCGGATTACGCCAGCGCTGGAGCGGCATCCTTGCGGCACTGGCAAGCGTTGCCGGTTTCGTCGCCGCCATCGTCGGCATCCTCTCCTTCGTCTCGCTTTACGTCTATGAGCACCCGCACCATCATTGCCCGTTCTGTCTGCTCAAGCCGGAATACGGCTACCAGGGCTACCTGCTTTATGTGCCGCTTTTCGTGTCGACCGCAGCCGGCCTCGGCGCCGGCATCCTGCAGCCCTTCGCCCGCGTCGGCAGCCTGCGCCGGCTGCTGCCCCTGGCCAGCGGGCGGCTGGCGGCGGTGGCGGCGACCGGCTTTGCGTTGGTGGCGGCGGTAGCGACGATCATGGTATTGAAATCCAACCTGCTTCTTTTGTCATGACCAACCCGTCAGGATGATCCGATGTCGCGCCTCCCGCATTCCAACACAAGAATCCTGCAGCGCTGGCTGGCGCTGGTCGTGGTCGCTCTCGGTCTCGCCGCCTGCGACAGCGGCGCGCCCACCGTGCAGATCAATAGCGGGCAGCCGGCGCCGACTTTCCAGACCCTGGCGCTGGACGGCACGCCGGTCCACTTTCCCGCCGCCTTCGCCGGCAAGCCGCTGGTCATCCGCTTCTGGGCGGACTGGTGCAAGTATTGCGAAGGCGAGATGAAGGCGATCGAGACCGTCTACCAACGCCACCGCGGCCAGGGGCTGGAAGTAGTGGCCGTCAATGCCGGACAGGACAAACCTGCGGTCGCGGCGTTCATGAAGAAAATCGGCGTCAGCTACCCGGCACTGCTCGACGAGCAGTCGAAAATCGCCAGGAGTTATGGCGTCGTCGGCTTGCCGACCACCTACTTCGTCGACGCGCGCGGCATCGTGCGCGGCAAGATCGTCGGCGAGGCCGATGAGGCGACCTTCGAGCGCCAGGTGGCGGAATTGCTCAAATGAGTGACAATGGAAGCTGCGATCTCTGCGGACTGCCCGTCGGCCTGCAGGATTTCAGCCTGCCGACATCGGAGCGGACATTCCGCTTCTGCTGCGAGGGTTGCAAGGGGATTTACCAGATGTTGAACGACATCGAGGACACCCCGGACCCGTCAGGTAACAACCCTTCTCAAGGAGAGCCAAAATGATGCAACCGATGATGACCGAAGCGGCCCGTCAGGCCCCGCATGTCATGAGCGAAATGATGAAGCCGATGGTGATGGGGGCTGGCGGCTATGCCGCGGCCCGCGTGTTGACCACCAACCCGGCGCTCTCTTTCCTGCGCGCGCCGCTGGTGGTTTTCGCCGCCGGCGTGACGACTGGCTACCTGTTGCACAAGTACCGCCGCGAGATCATCCAGGTGGTGACCAAGGCGGCCGACATGGGCAAGGACTTCGTGCTGCAGCAAAGGGAATCGCTCGATGATCTGGTCGCCGAGGCGCAGGAAGGCAATGAATCCGAGGGCAAGGCCCAAGCCCATGCCGAGGCCAGCGCCCCGGCAGCCAAGCCAAGGGCCAGGAAAGCCGCGGCGAGCGCCTGATTCAACCTTCCCGTGTCGCGAGTCCGTCCATGAGTATCCCGTCCGTGAATCCCGTTTCCCGCCAGATTCTGGTCCTGCACAAGAGCGCAGGCCATGTTCGTTTCGCCTTGCCGGCAACGCTCGCCAATCCCGGCTCGGCAGCCGTCATCGAGTCGGCGCTGTTGCGCATCCCCGGTGTCAGGCTGGTACGGATCGACGTTGACACAGGCAAGATGGGGGTTCATTACGACCCGATCGCCTGCAGCCTGCGCCAGCTTGCGCTCGTCCTCAAAGGCAGTCTGGATGCCGCAGCCGCTGCGGCACAACCCGCGGCCCCCGGAAAGCCGGCGACGTCCGGCGTCGGAGAACTCGGCCAGCAGCTTGCCCGGGGATTGAAGCAGGCCGAAACCCTGGCCCGCGGCTTTCTGCGCAGTCTCCAGACACAGCCGGTGGCGCCGCAAGCAACCACCACAACTGCAAACCCGGGCAAGCTGGCGCCACTGCGCCGCGCCTTCAACCCGTCACTGCTCAACGAACGTTCGGTGGTCAATTTCGCCAACGACATCGTCGCCTTCTATCTGATTCGCGTGCATTGGAACCTGATCACGCAGCACTGGATCAAGGCCCCGCTCCAGCACGGCAGCGCCTGGCTGACAGTGTTCTATCTCACTTTCCTGCTGGTGCGCTACCGCAAGGGCGCAGCACCTGCCCCGGCGAAGGCGCTCCCGGCACCGGTCGAAGAGAAGGCCGCGGCGTGAACGCTCCGCTCGACATTCAGGTCGCGCACGTCCTGCAGCGTCGCATCCGGATCGTCATTCCGGCGCTCAAGGGCGACCAGGAACGCTTCTACCTGCTCGAAATCCTGCTGCGCAAGCGGCCGGCCATTCGGGAAATCCGCAGCGAATGCCGGATCGGCTCACTGACCATCCATTTCGACCCGGCCGCCATCACGCCCGCCGACCTGCTCGCCGCCGTGCGGCAGATCGCCACCGTGCTCGCCAGCCGGCCGCGCAAGGCCAGAACAGAAGCAAAAGCCGTCAGTGAAGGACCGCTGCTGCGCAGTTCGGTGGCCATCGAGGGAATGACCTGCGCCTCCTGCGCGGCGCTGATCGAACTGACGCTGAAACGCGACCCGCGCGTCAAGAACGCCGCGGTCAACTTTGCGGCAGCCACCTGCGCCGTGGACGGCCAGCTCGATCGCGATGCGGTTTTCGCGCTGGTCGATCGCCTCGGCTACACGCCGCGCCCGATGGATACGCTCACCCAGCGCCGCTTCCTGGTCGAACGCGAGAAGATTCTGCGCGAAGAGGCGCGCAAGCGCTTCCTCGCCGCCGCCGGGCTGACCGCGCCGTTGATGGTCCTGGGCATGGCCATGCCGCACCACTACGGCCTGCGCCTGCTGCAGTTCGTGCTGGCCACCCCGGTCGTTTTCGGCGCCGGCCTGCCGTTCTTCGAAAAGGCGGTCAAGCTGGCGCGCAACCGGAGCGCCAACATGGATACCCTGATCGCGCTCGGCGCCGGCGCCGCCTACCTCTACAGCCTGCCCGGCCTGCTGCCGCACCGGCGCGCGCACTTCCTCTATTTCGAGGCGGCGGCGAGCATCGTCACCTTCGTGCTGCTTGGCCGCTATCTGGAAGAGCGTGCCAAGGGCAAGGCCGGCGAAGCGATCCGCCAGCTCATCGAACTGCAGCCGGCGACCGCCACCGTCCTCCGCGACGGTGTCGAGATGGTCGTCGATGTCGAGTCCGTTACCCCCGGCGAGACGCTGCTGGTGCGCCCCGGCGAACGGGTGCCGACGGACGGCGAGGTGATCGCCGGCAATTCGGCGGTCGACGAGTCGATGCTCACCGGCGAAAGCCTCCCGGTCAGCAAGGCGGTCGGCGACAAGGTGATCGGCGGCTGCATGAACCAGAACGGCGCCCTGACCCTGCGTGCGACGGCGGTCGGGCGCGACACCGTGCTGGCGCACATCGTCCGCATGGTCGACGAAGCGCAGAGTGCCAAATTGCCGGTCCAGAAGCTGGCCGACCGGATTTCCTCGGTGTTCGTCCCGAGTGTCATCGGCATTGCCGGCGTCACCGCGGGCGGCTGGCTGCTCGGCGGCGCCCCGGCCACGCACGCACTGGCCCATGCCATCGCCGTCGTGCTGATTGCCTGCCCGTGCGCGCTCGGCCTCGCCACGCCGACGGCGATCATGGCCGGCACCGGGGCGGCAGCGCGGCGCGGCATTTTCATTCGCAACGGCACGGCGCTGGAGATCGGCGCCAAGGTCACCACCGTGGTTTTCGACAAGACCGGCACCATCACCGAAGGACGCCCGCTGGTCAGCGACTGGCAGAACCTGAGCGACCTCCCGGACAAGGAATTGCTCTGCGTGCTGGCGGCTGCCGAGAATAGTTCGGAACATTATCTGGCCAAGGCCCTGCGCGAGTTCGCCCACCAGTTTGCTACGGTCGACGGTCAAAATGTGGCCCATTTCCGGGTCGAACCCGGGCATGGCATCGCCGCCACGGTCGATGGCCACGCCGTGGTCATCGGCAATGCCGAGTGGCTGAGCGCCTGCGGCATTCAGACGACGCCGCTCGCCGCAGCCTGCGCGCGCGCCGGGGCGGAAGGAAAGACGCCGGTGCTGGCGGCGCTCGATGGCCAACCGGCTGCCTTCTTCGCCATCGCCGACCAGCCGCGGGCCGACGCTGCGGCAACCATCGCGCGCCTGCACAAGCTCGGCATCAAGACGCTGATGGCGACCGGTGACATCGAAGCCGCCGCCCGTCATGTCGCGGGACTGGTCGGCATCGACCGCGTCGAGGCGCGGGCGACGCCCGATCGCAAGCTGCAGCTGATCCGCGCCTTGCAGGCCGCCGGCGAAGTCGTGGCGATGGTCGGCGACGGCATCAACGACGCGCCGGCGCTGGCCGCAGCCGATGTCAGCATGGCGATCGGCGGCGGCACCGACATCGCCGTCGAGGCCGCCGATCTGACGCTGGTCCGGGGCGACCTCGGCAAGGCGGCGGAAGCGCTGGCGATCTCGCGGCGCACCATGCGCATCATTCGCGAGAACCTGTTCTGGGCGCTCGGCTACAACACCATCGCCATCCCGGTGGCTGCGGCCGGCCGTCTCAACCCGATGATCGCCTCGGCGGCGATGGCGGCAAGTTCGGTCTCGGTCGTCGTCAATTCGCTGCGCCTGCTGAAAAACGACTGAGGCGGGCGGTGGATCACTCGCTGCACCCTGCCGTCGAAGGCTTCGGCTATTTCGCCGCCTTCATGACCGGCCTGCTCGGCAGCGGCCACTGCCTCGGCATGTGCGGCAGCCTCGTCTGCGGCTATTTCATTCGGGCGCGGGCCGCCGGCAGCGGCCGCCTCAACATCGCCCCCTATCTGGCCTACCACGGCGCGCGGATCACCGTGTACGGGATAGTCGGGCTGATCGCCGCAGCGCTTGGCGCGGTGCTCGTGTCGACCGGCCAGATTGGGCTGGCGCAGGGGGTGCTGCAGATACTCGCCGGACTGATCGTCATCCTGCTCGGCCTGGAACTGCTCGGCCTGTCGCCGCTCAAGCTGACCGTCGGCTTCGCGCCGGCACGCTGGTTGCGCCAGCAGTTCGCTGGCGCCGCCCAGAAGGGAGCGTTGCGCGGGGCAGGCATCGCCGGCCTGGTCAATGGCCTGATGCCCTGCTCGATGACCATGGCGATGGCGGTCAAGGCGACGACCGTGCCCTCGGTGGCGGAAGGCGGCCTGCTGCTCCTCGCCTTCGGCGCCGGCACCTTGCCCTCGATGCTGCTCGCCAGCTTCCTGTTCGGCAAGCTCGGCCCACGGCTGCGCGGCGCCATGCAGAAAGGGGCGGGACTGTTCGTCATCGCCTTGGGATTGGCGACGCTATGGCAGGGCGTCAATTACTTTCTGGTCATGCACAAACTGGTCGGCTGAGACCGATGCGCCGGCCGGCAATTGCGACAATATGCCGCACGACGGGCCCATCGGCAAAGGCTAATATGCGCGGAGTTCATTCGCTGAAGGGAGAAACAACATGAAACGCCGCGATATGCTCAAGCTTTCGCTCGCCTCCGGGGGACTGGTGCTCACCACCCAGTCGAAGGCGGCGCCGGCCTGCCCCGGGGACGGGACGCCGAACCAGTTCATCCCAAGGAACCCGCCGGATGCCAAGCCACTGGAAAACGAATTCGAGAAATACCCGAAATGCCCCTATTGCGGCATGGATCGCAAGGAGCACAACCGCACCCGCATGCTGGTCCAGTATTCGGATGACCTGGTCGACGGAACCTGCTCCATTCACTGCATGGCACTCAGCCTCGGCCTCAACGTCGATCGCGAACCGAAGGAAATCTGGGGTCCGGATTTTGCCAACAGTGCCGATCCACGCCCGCTGGTGCCGGTCGACAAGCTGACCTACCTGATCGGCGCCGACCTCAAGCATGTCATGACCAAGCGCAGCAAGCATTCCTTTGCCGCGCCTGAAACGGCCAAGGAGTTCCAGGCCAAACACGGCGGCACGCTGGCCAAGTTCGACGATGCACTGCGCGAGTCCTACCTGGACATGGCCGGCGACGTGTCGATGATCCGCAAGAATCGCGCCGAGCGGCGCAAGAAAATGGCTGAACAGAAACCTGGCTGATGCGTTCCCTTTGCCGCCTTCTCGGGATAACCGGTTTGCTCTGGGTTTTGGCGTTCACCTCCGTCGCCAATGCCCAGGGCGTTCTTTCGGGCATTCCCAAGCCGGGCGGCAGGGATCTCTGCCCGGTCTGCGGCATGATCGTCTCGAAGTACCCGAACTGGGTAGCGACCGTGCTTTACAAGGACGGCCACGCCCACCATTTCGACGGCGCCAAGGACATGTTCAAGTATCTGCAGGATCTGCCGAAATACGCCCCGGGACATCGCAAGGAAGACATCAAGGCGATTGCCGTCACCGATTTCTACAACCTCGGCAAGGTCGACGCACGGCAGGCCTATTTTGTCATCGGCTCGGATGTCCTCGGGCCGATGGGGCACGAATTCGTCCCGCTGGCGAACAAGACGGACGCCGACGATTTTCTCAAGGACCACAAAGGCAAGCGGGCGCTCACTTTCGACCAGGTGACTGCGCAGCTTGTCGACCAGGTCGATAACGGCAAGTTCTAGGCGTTCAGCTTTTCCAGCGCCTCGAGCAGCTTGGCCGGTTCATCCAGGCGCAGCATGCGGCGGACAATGGGTGCCAGGACCTCGACTTCAGATTTTAGGACGTGGCTCTTGACCTCGAGAATCTGCGAGGGATGCATCGAAAAGTTGCGCAAACCCATGCCGAGCAGCAGGCGGGTCAGCTTCGGGTCGCCGGCCATTTCCCCACACACCGAAACCGGAATGCCGAGCTTTTCGGCGCTGGCCAAGGTATGGGCGATCAGCATCAGGATCGCCGGGTGCAGGGGGTCGTAAAGCGCCGAGACCTGTTCGTCGGAACGGTCGATGGCCAGCGTGTACTGGATCAGGTCGTTGGTGCCGATCGACAGGAAATCGAGGCGGCGCAGGAAGAGGCCGATGGCAAGTGCCGCCGCTGGCACTTCGATCATGCCGCCAACCTCGATATTTTCATCGAAGGCGACCTTCTCGCTGCGCAGGCTTGATTTGGCCTGCTCGAGTGCGGCCAGGGTCTGGTCGATTTCGTGGGCGTGCGCGAGCATCGGGATCAGCAGCTTGACCGGACCGTACTTGGAGGCGCGCAGGATGGCGCGCAACTGGGTCTGGAACATGCGCGGCTCGGCCAGCGACAGGCGGATGGCGCGGCGCCCCAGCGCCGGGTTGGTCTTGACGCGACCGGCGGCCATGCCGTCCGAGTGAACGTCCTTGTCGTTGCCAAGGTCGAAGGTGCGAATGGTCACCGGGCGTCCGCCCATGCCCTTGACCACCCTTTTGTAGGCCTCGTACTGCTCCCGCTCGTCCGGCATGTCGCCGCGGTCGAGGAAGAGGAATTCTGTACGGAACAGGCCGATGCCCTCGGCGCCGGCTGCGAGCGCCCCCGGCACGTCACCCGGCAATTCGATATTGGCGAACAACTGGACGGGAACCGCGTCGATGGTCTGCGACTTGGCCGTCTTCAGGCGCTTGAGCTTCGATTTCTCCAGTTCGATCTGGCTCTTGCGCAGCTGGTATTCCTCGAGCACGCGCTGATCGGGATTGACGATGACGACGCCGCGCGTCCCGTCGACGATCAGCTGTTCGCCATCGCGAATGACCGTGCGGGCATTCTCCATTCCGACCACCGACGGAATCGCCAGGCTGCGCGCGAGAATCGCCGTGTGCGAGGTGCCGCCGCCGACATCGGTGATGAACGATGCGAAGCGATGTTCCTTGAAGTTGATGACGTCGGCCGGCGACAGATCGTGGGCGACGACGATCAGCATTTCCTCGGTGACGCCCTTGGCCGCCTTGGTTACCGCACGGCCGGGACGCCCGACCAGTTCCTTGATTACCCGTTCGACCACCTGCACCACATCGAACTTGCGTTCGCGCAGGTAGGGGTCGTCGAATTGCTCGAACTGTTCGACCAGATACTCCATCTGTTGCACCAGCGCCCACTCGGCATTGCAGCGCCGCTCGCGAATCATCTCGCGCGGCTTTTCGACCAGTTCCGGATCCTCGAGGAACATGGTGTGAATGTCGATGAAGGCGGCCAGTTCGGCCGGGGCGTGCTCGGTCGTCTCGCGCATCGTTTCGAGTTCGCTCTTGACCGCCTTGATGGCCGCGTCGAAACGGGCAATTTCCTTGTCCACCATGCGCGGCGCAAGGGTCAGGTGCGACACCTCGAGCGTCGCGTGCGACATCAGCATGGCCCGCCCGATGGCGATGCCCTGGGAGACCGGCAGACCGTGCAGCGTGAAGCTCATGACCCGACCTTCCGCCGGGCCGCCCCAAGGAAGGTCGGCGCCCCCTCGGGGGACAGCGAGCAAAGCGAGCGTGGGGGTCGATTCATTTACTCCCCTTCGCCGAAGTAATCGGCAATCAGTGCCAGCAACGCATCCATCGCCGCCTGCTCGTCCGGGCCGTCGGTTTCAAGCGTCACCTTCGAGCCCTTGCCGGCGGCCAGCATCATGACGCCCATGATGCTCTTGGCGTTGATGCGGCGCGGTCCCTTGGCCATCCACACCTCGCACGGGTATTTTCCGGCCAGTTGCGTCAGCTTCGCAGAAGCCCGTGCATGCAAGCCCAGCTTGTTGATGATTTCGGTTTCCCTGGTCAGCATGGTCAATGTTCCAGCATGTTGAAAACACCGTCGCGACCCCCGTCGCGAGCCCGCAGCAGCAGCGTTTCCATGCCTTTTTCGCGATAGTTGATGGCGCGCAGCAGCATCGGCAGATTGACGCCGGCAATGCCTTCGATACGTCCCGGCTCGAGCAGTGTCATGGCCAGGTTGGCGGGGCTGGCGCCGAAAATGTCGGTCAGCACCAGAACGCCCTTGCCGTTGTCGACGAGCGCCAGCATCTGGCGCGCCAGCGGCAACAGGTCGAGCGGATCGTCCTGCGCCGAGACGCCAAGCTGGTTCACCTGGACCGGGCGCTTGTTCAGCACATGACAAGCGTTCTGCACGAGTGCTTCGCCAAAGCTGCCGTGGGTAATGAGGAAGATACCGATCATGCACAGGATTCTAACCCGAAGCGCGAATCATGACCTGCGACTGACGATCAGAATCCCGGCGACGACCAGCACGGCGCCGGCCATCTGGGCGACGGAGATCGATTCGTTGAGCAGCCACCAGCCAAAGCCGATGGTCAGCAGCGGACCGACCATGGCGAACAGCGAAGCGCGACCTGCCCCGACGCGGCGGATGGCGGCCGATTGGGCAAAGACCGGCACGACCGTGGCGAACAAGGCCATCGCCAGCGCCCAGCCGTAGACCGGCAGCGGCTGGATGAATGCGGTCAACGGGTGGGATGAGGTGAAATGCAGCAGCGTAACCGCCGACGACATCAACATCGCCAGTGCCGAAAAGCGCATGGCGCCGAGGCGGGCGATCATCGGCGCGCTGCCCGACAGGTAAAGCGCGTAGGAAACGCTGGAGGAGAAAACCAGCGCGCTACCAGTCCACACGTCTTTCGCTTCTCCCAGCCCGAGGTCGTGCATGAAGGCAAACCCGAT
>JBFZCS010000059.1:0-11367 GCA_041307825.1 Azonexaceae bacterium | reverse complement strand
TCACGCCCGACAGCGTCGATCCGGCCTATTACGACGATGCCTGGCAGTTCCGGCCAGGGCGGCGGCGCGCCTGACCGGCAAATCCACAAGGGATACGGCCCAAGGCCGCCCTGCCGTCACTGGCAGGGCCAGTGACATAAAAAAAGGCTGCCGGTCGGCAGCCTTCGGTTGGCCGAAGCGAGCGCTTATTTCGTCGCCTTGGGCGCCACGACGACGATGCCGGTCGCCACGACGTAGGTGCCCTTGACCTGGTCGCCTTCCTTGATCTGTGCCATGACCGCCGGATCCTTGACCTTCAGCTTGAACATCCGGCCCTTGGCGCCGAGGATGGTGATCGTGCCGGCCTTGGCATCGACCGACTTCACGTCGGCCACGAAGTCGACCTGACGCCCCCTGATCGCGCCCGGCTTCTGCCCGGCCTTGGCGGTTTCGTTGATGTCCTTCTCGACCGTTTCGCGCAGGCCGCTGCCCTTCATCAGCTCCATCGCCAGCACTTCCATGTGCTCGGCGATGACGCGGTCGCCGACCTTGATCTGGGCCAGGTTCTTGGCTTCCTTGCCGACGATGACGTCGAAAACGTTGCCATCCTCGCCCTTGAGCGTGACGGTGCGCGTCTTCTTGTTGATCGCGACGACTTCGGCTTCGGCCTTGACGGCGTCACCCATAACCACGCCCGGGGTGGCAGCGGCCGCGGTGGCGGGCGTCGCATCCGCGGCATGGGCTGAGCCGAAGACAAGGGAGAGAGCGAGCAGCGAGGCTTTTAAAACGGTTTTCATGAATCAACTCCTGGGGTTGGTATTGTTGTGGCGGAAGAAATCGAAAGACTGGTGAGGTGTAATCTGCAACTCAACGCCTTATTTGACGGCGCATTCGTTGCGGCATGTGATGGGCTCGATGTTGCCGTAAACAGATTTCGGGCAGCGGATTGGCTGCCCGAAACCCTGGTCTGCGTAGGTTCAGCGAACGATAACGCGTGCGTCTTCGCCGCTGCCTTCGATAAAGACCTTTTGGCCAACGCTCAGGCTGGCATTGGCCGGTTGGGTGACCGAGACGAGAACGCCCTTGGACGTCCGGACGATGATCTGCTGGCCGGCAACCGGCTGGTTGTAGCGTTCCTGTACCTTATGACCGGCGACCGCGCCGCCGACCGTGCCGAGGACCATGGCGACATCGCGCCCGGTGCCGCCGCCGATCAGGCTGCCGATGCCGAGACCCGCCAGGCCACCGACCACGGCGCCGACGCCGGATTGCTGATTGCTCTGGATTTGCACCGGGGTGATCTGCTCGATGACGCCGCTGCGAATCTCGACTTCACCGGTCTGGCCGCCGGGCGTCGCGCAGGCGGTCAGGGTCAGGGCCAGCGCAAGGGCGGAAATATAGGCTGAAATTTTCTGGAACATGATGTCGTCCTCGAAAGGGGTTCTGTGAATTGGCGCGACTGTTCGGGGGAGACGATGCGCCGAAAGAACTACGCATTCATGATAGCAACTTTCACGGGTGTCGAGTCTTGATGTTCGTGATCTGTGGCCCGTGTTCAGCGATACCCCGGAAAAAGCGCCAGGTAATTTCCCGAAGCGCGGACGTGGCCACACGCCCGGCTCAGGCCGCTTGCGCGACGGGCCGGACTGAGGCGGCAATGCCCATGCGGTTGATGCCGCTGAGCAACGCCTTGATCGACGCGGTGACGATATTGCCGTCGATGCCGACGCCGTAGTACTCGCCGTTGCCGCTGCCGGCAATCTCCATGAAGGCGCTGGCGCGGGCGTTGCCGTCCTCGCCGACCGGCGCCATCGAGCGCTCCTCGTAGCTGCGCACCTGAACGCTGATTCCGGCGCTCTGCAGGGCGTGGACCGCGGCATTGATCGGGCCGTTGCCCTCGCCGGTAAGCAGGTGGGGGCGGCCGTCGATGTCGACGCGGAGGCGGATGCCCTGGACGCTGCCGTGCTCGTAGAGGTGGTGTTCGCGGTAGCGGATCGGGACGCTGCCTTCGAGGTAGGTCTGCGCGAACAAACCCCATATGGCGTCAGCGCTCACTTCGCCGCCATGCATGTCGGCATGGCGCTGGACGACGCCGGAGAACTCGACCTGCAAGCGGCGCGGCATAACGACGCCGTGCTCGGTTTCCATCAGGTAGGCGATGCCGCCCTTGCCCGACTGGCTGTTGACGCGGATCACCGAGTCGTAGCTGCGGCCGACGTCGGCCGGGTCGATCGGGAGATAAGGCACCGTCCATTGCTCATCCGCCTCTTGAGCGGCAAACCCCTTCTTGATGGCGTCCTGGTGGGAGCCGGAGAAGGCCGTGAATACGAGATCCCCGACGTACGGGTGGCGCGGATGGATCGGGAGCTGGGTACAGTGTTCGAAAGTGCGGGCGACGGCATTGATGTCGGAAAAATCGAGGCCGGGATGGACGCCTTGCGTGTACATGTTGAGGGCGAGGGTGACGAGATCGACGTTGCCGGTGCGTTCGCCGTTGCCGAAAAGGCAGCCCTCGACGCGGTCGGCGCCGGCCATGAGGCCGAGTTCGGCGGCGGCGACCGCCGTGCCGCGGTCGTTGTGCGGGTGAAGGCTGATGAGCACGCTGTCACGGCGCGCGAGGTGGCGGTGCATCCACTCGATCTGGTCGGCGTAGATGTTGGGCGTGGCGATCTCGACCGTGGTCGGGAGGTTGAGGATGACCTTGCGCTCCGGGGTGGCGCCCCAGGCTGCGGTGACGGCATCGCAGACCTCCCTGGCGAAGTCGAGCTCGGTCGCGGTGAACAGTTCCGGGCTGTATTCGAGGGTAATCTCGGTGTCCGGCATGGCTTCGGCCTGCGCCTTGATGAGCTTGACCGCAGCGACGGCCATTTGCACAACTTCAGCTTTGCTCATGCCGAAGACGTTGTCGCGGAAAGTCTTGCTGGTGGCGTTATAGACGTGGACGATGGCCTTCTTCGCGCCCTTCAAGGACTCGAAGGTGCGGCGAATGAGGTGCTCTCGGGCCTGGGTGAGGACTTCGATCGAGACGTCGTCGGGAATGTGGCCGCCTTCGATGAGATTGCGCACGAAGCCGAATTCGGTTTCGGAAGCCGAGGGGAAGGCGACCTCGATTTCCTTGAAGCCGATGGCGCAGAGCGTTTTGAACATGCGCATCTTTTTCTCGGCGTTCATCGGCTCGAAAAGAGACTGGTTGCCATCGCGCAGGTCGGTGCTCATCCAGACCGGCGGCTGCGTGATGGTGCGGTTGGGCCAGTTACGGTCGACGAGGTTTACCGGGGGAAAGGCGTGGTACTTGGCGGCGGGATTCTGCAACATGGCACTGCTCCTGAAAACTGGAATCGATGGAGCAATCTTAAGGAAAAGTTGACGGCAGGTGCTTGCGTTTTATGGGTTGATTGCTACCATGTTTGGCAGAAACGATTAATCAATTTAATTTTTGAGCAACAAAATGGAACTTGATCGCTACGACCGGCAGATTCTTGAGGTTTTGCAACAGGATGGGCGGATCAGCAACCAGGATCTGGCCGAC
Source organism: Azonexaceae bacterium (assembly GCA_041307825.1). Classification (GTDB taxonomy): domain Bacteria; phylum Pseudomonadota; class Gammaproteobacteria; order Burkholderiales; family Rhodocyclaceae; genus Azonexus. The sequence goes on along the minus strand of JBFZCS010000059.1, from coordinate 7,859 downwards.
CGGATCGGCCTGTCGCCATCGCCGTGTCTGCGCCGGGTGCGCGCGCTGGAAGAGTCGGGGCTGATCACCGGCTACCGTGCGCTGCTCGATGCGCGCAAACTCGGGCTATCGTTGATGGCGTTGATCCATATTTCGATGGACCAGCACACGCCGGAACGCTTCGCCAACTTCGAGGCGCAGATCGGCGAAAATCCGGAAATCCTGGAATGCCTGCTGATTACCGGGCAGGACGCCGATTATCAGCTCAAGGTCGTGGTGCGCGACATGGACGCCTATCAGGACCTGCTACTCAACCGCATCACGCGTATTCCCGGCGTGACCGGCGTGCATTCGAGCTTCGTGCTGCGGCGCGTCGTCGACAAGACCGCGCTGCCGGTTTCCGGCACCGGGGTTCAGTAGCGGCGGCGCTGCGGTGGCGGGGCGGTGCCGCGGGTTTCGATGTGGCGGAAGGTGATGCGGCCCTTGCTCAGGTCGTAGGGCGACAGTTCGAGTGTCACCTTGTCGCCGACCAGGATGCGGATGTGGTTCTTCTTCATCTTGCCCGAGGTGTAGGCGATCAGTTCGTGACCGTTTTCCAGCGTGACGCGGAAACGGGTATCGGGGAGGACGTCATCGACGACGCCCTGCATTTCAAGTAGCTCTTCTTTTGCCAAGTATATTTCTCCAGTCAATACAAAAATCACCGATCCGGTGAAGTTCAACCCGGCATGATACCTTGGTGAGGGTCGGGCGTGCGATAATTCGCAACGGAAAGTCGGCCAGGCAATCGCTGGACGTCGGGGGCAACCTTGGCGTCGGGAGGAAAGTCCGGGCTCCGCAGGGCAGGATGCCAGTTAACGGCTGGGTGCTATAAGTCGCAAGACCCAAGGCAACGGAAAGTGCAACAGAGAACAGACCGCCGATGGCCCCGCAAGGGGATCAGGTAAGGGTGAAACGGCGAGGTAAGAGCTCACCGCGTCCACGGCAACGGCGGACGGCACGGTAAACCCCATCCGGAGCAAGACCAAATAGGGAAGCATGGGCGTGGCCCGCGCTGCTTCCGGGTAGGTTGCTTGAGCCTGTCGGTGACGGCAGGCCTAGAGGAATGATTGCCGAACCCCGCAAGGGGGGAACAGAACCCGGCTTATCGGCCGGCTTTCCATTTATTGTGGTGCCTGCCCTGTGGGCGGGTGCCATTTGCGGGTCCGTCACGCCCGGGATGTTTGCATCGAAGCCGCGCCGCTCCGTAGCAGGTCGTCAAGAAAGGCCTTGGCCGGCAGCGACAGGATCTTGGTGCGCAGATGAACGACGTTCCACTTTCGCTTGAGCGGGAAACCGGCGACATCTAGACAGGCCAGGCCGTCTTGTTCCGGCTGCACGCCGAGTGCCTGGCGCGAGAGCACCGTCAGGCCCATGCCGCTGGCGACGAGTTCGCGGATTGCCTCGTTGCTGGCCAGTGACAGGCGGACCTTGAGCTGGAGGCCGGTCTCGCGCATGTGTTCGTCGATGACGTGGCGCGACCCTGAGCCTTCCTCGCGGAGCAGGAAGGGTTCGCCAGCCAGGTCCTGCAGGGTCACCTGCCGGCCTACAGCCCAGTGCTCAGCCGGCGCCAGCACCACGTACTCGTTGTCGAGAAAGGGGTGGCTGACGATGTCCAGTTGTTCCGGCGGATAGGACATGATGTACAGGTCGTCCTCGTTGCCGTGCAGGCGCTCGACGATCTTTTGCCGGTTAGCGATCTCCAGTTCGATGTCGATGTCAGGGTAGCGCCGGTAAAAATCGCCCAGCATGCGCGGCAGGAAGTGCTTGGCGGTGGTCACCAGGCCGACGCGCAGCTTGCCGCGCTTGAAGCCCTTGAGGTCGTCGATGGCCGACTCGAAGCGGTTCCAGACGTCATCCAGCTCGCGCACCGTGGCCAGCATTTCCTCGCCTGCTGCGGTCAACGCGATTTCCCGGCCATTTTGCTCGAAGAGCGGCAGGCCGATCGTTTCCGCGATCTGCCGGATCTGGATCGAAACCGCCGGCTGGGTCAGGTGCAGCGCCTCGGCTGCCCGGGTAAAGCTTTGCAACCGGGCGACTTCGGCAAAGGTCTCGAGTTGGCGGAAGGTGATGCGGCGGCGCGGCATGTATAAGTCCAAACTAATCCGATTGTGCATATAGTTTAATTGGATTAAATCAAAAGACAACGCCATAGTTTGTCTGTCCGCACTTCGATGCGGGCAAAACCGACCGACTGGCACAAAGGAGAAGCACATGCGTCACTACCCTTCCGATAGTTCCGAAGCCCGTGGCCGTATCGTCGCGCTGGCCATGATGGCCGACGGCGCCATCGACCCCAGCGAACTGCGCCTGCTCGACGCCGAGCAGACCATCGCCCGCCTCGGGCTCGACCCGGACAGCTTCGACCGGGTCTTTTATGATTTCTGCACCGACATGCTGGGCACCGCCCACCGTGTCTCCTCCGGGCAACTGGAACTCGATGCCGACACCATCGACCTGCTGCTCGACGAGGTGCGCCAGCCGCAACTGCGCGCGGCGACGCTGCGCACCATGCTCGACATAGTCCATGCCGACGAACAACTGGCTGGCGGCGAAGCGGTGCTGATCGCGCGTGCCATGAAATGTTGGTCGCTCGACCTGCACCAGGTCTATATGCTCGCCGCGAGCAGCCGGCAAACCTTGGCGAGCAGTATCCACCGCGCCGCGCACGCCTGAGCGGCGGAACTTTTCAGAATCTGCAACGTCCGAGCAAGCGTAGTTCAGGTTTCAATCCAGGGGGGAGTAGCTCTTCGCCGTGGCGTCGTCAATACGGAAGTCTCGATGATTTCCCGGCGCCCCGGGCGGCCTGTGCAAACAGGCTGCGAGCCAGACCTTTGCCGCGATGGCGAAGGTCCGCCTGTCAAAAGCTGACCCGTCGTCATCGACGAATGAAGGTCTTTTTGACACGGAGGAAATTTTCATGGAAACAATCGGCACCTGGTGGATGTGGGCCGGCTTCTTCGCGATCGTGCTGGTCATGCTGGCGATCGATCTTTTCGTGGTTGGCGGCGGCAAGCAGCACCGCGTCAGCCTCAAGGAAGCAGCCACCTGGTCAGGGATCTGGGTCGGCGTCTCCTTCCTTTTCGCCGGCACCCTGTGGTGGCACCTCGACGGCACGGCCGGGCGGGAACTGGCCAACCAGAAGACGCTGGAATACATCACCGGCTACCTGATCGAGAAGTCGCTGGCCGTCGACAACGTCTTCATCTGGCTGATGCTGTTCAGCTTCTTCGCCATTCCGCTCGAGTTGCAGAAGCGCGTGCTCATCCTCGGCGTGCTCGGCGCCATCGTCATGCGCACGGTGATGATTTTCGCGGGCGTCTGGCTGATCACCCAGTTCCACTGGCTGCTCTATGTGTTCGGGGCCTTCCTGCTGATCACCGGCATCAAGATGTGGTGGTTCGCCGACGAAACCCCTGACCTGGCCAACAACCCGGCGATCAAGTGGATACGCCGGCACATGAAGGTGACCGATGAACTGCAGGGCGAACGCTTCTTCGTCATAAAGGAGGAGGCGGGCAAGCTGGTGCGTTACGCGACGCCGCTGTTCCTCGTGCTGATCCTCGTCGAGATCACCGACCTGATCTTCGCGGTCGACTCGATCCCAGCCATCTTCGCCATCACCACCGACCCGTTCATCGTCCTGACCTCGAACATTTTCGCCATCCTCGGCCTGCGCGCCATGTACTTCCTGCTCGCCGACATGGCCGACCGTTTCTCGCTGCTCAAGTACGGCCTGGCTATCGTGCTCATGTTCATCGGCGTCAAGATGCTGCTGATCGACCTCTACAAGATCCCGGTGGCCGTCTCGCTCGGCGTGGTCGCGGCGATTATCGGCACATCGATCATCCTGTCCCTGAAAAAGGACGCCCGCGAACGGGCCCGGGGCGCGACGAAGGAGCGGAGCGCGTAATGACGACCGCCGATGCAAGCCTTGGTGCCGGCGGCTGGCGGTCCCGCCTGGCCGCCAGGCTCGAGTTGCCGTGGGTCCAGCATGCGCTGATCGGGCTGATCCTGGTCAACGCGCTCATCCTCGGCATGGAGACCAGCCCGGCCCTGATGGCGGCGTGGGGGACGTGGCTGATCGCCGCTGACAAGGCCATTCTTGCAATTTTCGTGGGCGAAATCGCGCTGCGTCTGGTAGCGCACCGGCTGGCCTACTTCCGCGATCCGTGGAATGTCTTCGATTTCTCCGTGGTGGCCATCGCCTTGCTGCCGGCGTCCGGGCCGCTGGCCGTGTTGCGGGCTCTGCGCGTGCTCCGGGTGTTGCGCCTGATCACGCTGGTGCCGAGCATGAAGCGGGTCGTCGGCGGTTTGCTGTCGGCGCTGCCCGGCCTCGGCTCGGTGGCTGCGATCATCGGCCTGATTTTCTACGTCTCGGCCGTGATCGCCACCAAGCTGTTCGGCGCGGCATTCCCGCAATGGTTCGGCACGCTGGGCGACAGCGCTTTCACGCTGTTCCAGATCATGACCCTGGAAAGCTGGGCGATGGGTATCGTGCGTCCGGTCATGGAAGTCTTTCCGCAGGCCTGGGTCTTCTTCCTGATTTTCATCCTGGCCTCCACCTTCACCTTGCTCAACCTCTTCATCGCGGTGATCGTCAATGCGATTCACCAGGAACAACAAGGCGACGAGCGGCTATCGATCGAAGGCGAACTGGCGCGGCTGCATGGCGAAATCGTCCGCCTGCGTGAGGATCTTGCCCGGGGCGGCCGCATGTCTGAAACCGGGAAACCTTGATGGACCGCCAAATGCTGGTCCCTGTGGCCTGGTTGGCTGGGGCGGCCGGCATTTTGCTCGGCGGTGCCACCTTGGTCTGCGCGGGTGGCCCATTCCGGGTGCCGTGGATCGATGCGGCAGGGCTCGCATGGCTAAGTGCCTGGAGAACGAGCGGGCTCGACATATTCTTTGCCGCCATCACCTGGCTTGGATCGCTGTGGGTCCTGTTGCCACTCGCCGTCTTGATGGCCTGGCGAGAAAGCAAGCGCTCGAGTTTGCCGGCCAGCATCTTCGTGCCAGTGAGTCTATTGGTCGCGGCGGGCCTGGCGCACATCGCCAAGATCATCGTCGAACGGCCCCGGCCCGACCTGTTTCCTGCGACCGTTTTGCTTCCCGCGGACTGGAGCTTTCCCAGCGCCCATGCCATGCAGGCGACGGCATTCTTCCTGGCCATGCTGCTTCAGCCCAAGGGCGGATGCCTTCTCGCCAAGGCCGTTGGCGCCACGGTCATCATCCTGCTGGTTGGAGTTTCGCGGGTCTACCTGCAGGTGCATTTTCCGACGGACGTGGTTTTCGGCATCGTCGCGGCCATCGGCTGCGTCTTCGCTGTGCGCAAGTTGATTTTTGAGCAAAGGAGTCTTCCGTGAGGCACAAGTTTCTCGGTATCGGCGAGCCGGGTTACCACCCGTTGCGCAAGCTGCGCACGGTTTTTTCCGGCCTGCGCTACGCAGTGCTCTACGACTGGTCGGTGACTTACAAGCTGGTGCTGTCTGGGGTCATCCTGATTGTCGCCTTTTCCCTGCGCGCGTGGGTCGATTTCCTGGTGATCCTCCTGGCTACCGCCTTTGTGGTGTTTGCTGAAATTATCAACAGTGCAATCGAGGCGCTGTGCGATTTCGTCGAGGCTCGCCACAACGAGAAAATCAAGGTGATCAAGGACATTGCAGCGGCGGCGGTGGGTATTGCAATATTCGCATGGCTGGTGGTCATCATCGTCGAAGTGGGACGACTGCTTCAACGCTGAATGTCGATGCGGTGAATTCCGAGGGGGCGAATTTCCGCAGCGGGCAGATAAGAGGCGCTGGTGGCATCTGGACAGATATCGCAGAATCATTCTTTTCCCTACACTGCCGCATGGTCACCGCCCACTATCCCATGATCCATTGGCAGGAAGCCGGCGCCGAGCACGCGGTGCGCTGGCGTTCCGAGGCCGGGGTGGCGGCGCCGGAAGTGGTCGTCGTTGCCGACGACACGCTGAAGGCTGATGCGGCTTACCGGCTGGCGGCGCAGGGGGCAGCGATTCTCTGGCGTGGCGATTACCAGAATGCGCGCAAGCTGTTGCAGGCGCTGGCGCAGCGGGTGGATCGTGCGCCGCGCGAGGGTTCGCGCCCGAAGCCGGCGACGCCGGCCGAGGCTTTTCGCCTGCATCGCGCGGCGCAGGGCCGGCGGGCGGCGATTCTCGGCCGCCTGCTGGTGCCGCTGACCGCCGATTACCGCGTGCCGCTGCGGCGTGGGCAGGAGGTGGCAGCCGCCTGCCTCGAGGCCCTGGGGCCGGGCGGCGAGGATTCAGTGATTGCGCTGCGCGGCCTGCTGGCGCTAGTAAGTGCGCACGAGTGGCGCAAGAAGGGCATTCCGGTGCCGGCCGTCGAAGGGCGGATTTACCCGCATTTCGGTGTTTTTTCACCGGTACGCGGCGAGTATGTCGATCTGGTGGCCACGGCGCCGTTGCCGCCGGGCTGCGAGCTGGCCTTCGACATCGGCACCGGTTCCGGCATTCTGGCCGCCGTGCTGGCGCGGCGCGGCATTCGGCGCGTGGTCGCCACCGATCAGGATCCGCGGGCCTTGCAGTGCGCCACGGAAAATGCCCGAAATTTGGGGTTGACCGCAGCAATCGAGGTAATCGAGGCCGATCTCTTCCCGGATGGCACGGCGCCGCTCGTCGTCTGCAATCCGCCTTGGGTGCCGGCGCAGCCGAGTTCGCCGATTGAATATGCGGTTTTCGACCCGGAATCGCGCATGTTGCGCGGCTTCCTGGACGGGCTGGCGGCGCATCTGGCACCGGGCGGCGAGGGTTGGTTGATCATCTCGGACCTCGCCGAGCATCTCGGCCTGCGTTCGCGCGATGAATTGCTCGGCTGGATCGCGGCCGGCGGGCTGCGGGTGCTCGGTCGCATCGACACCCGGCCGCAGCACCCGAAAGCCCGCGCTGCGAGTGATCCGCTGCATGTGGCGCGGGCGGCCGAGGTGACTTCGTTGTGGCGTCTGGCCGCGGCAGACTAGAATAAAAAAGGCTGCCGGCCTTGCGGCCTGCAGCCTTGTCGCAGCTTTACGGATTTCAGGCCGGGGCCGACGTCCGGATCAGGTGGTCGAAGGCGCTGAGCGCGGCGGTCGATCCGGCGCCCATGGCGATAATGATCTGCTTGTACGGTACCGTCGTGCAGTCGCCGGCCGCGAAGACGCCGGGGACCGAGGTCTGACCCTTGGTGTCGATTTCGATTTCACCGAATTTCGACAGGTTGACCCGAGGGCCAGCCGTTGTATCTGTGGTCGTGCCCTTCAGCCAGTCGGTGTTGGGCAGCAGGCCGATCTGGACGAAGATACCCTCGAGGTCGACGCGCTTCACTTCGTCGGTGTTGCGGTCCTTGTACATCAGGCCATTGACCTTGCTGCCGTCGCCGGTCGCCTCGGTGGTCAGCGCCATCGTGTGGATCTCGACGTTAGGCAGGCTCGTCAACTTGCGCTGGAGCACCGCGTCGGCGCGCAGCTTGCTGTCGAATTCGAGCAGCGTGACATGGCCGACGATGCCGGCGAGATCGATGGCTGCCTCGACGCCCGAATTGCCGCCGCCGATCACCGCCACGCGCTTGCCCTTGAACAGCGGGCCGTCGCAGTGCGGGCAGTAGGCCACGCCGCGGTTCTTGTACTCCTGCTCGCCCGGCACATTCACATTGCGCCAGCGCGCACCGGTGGACAGGATGACGCTGCGTGCCTTGAGGCTGCCGCCGTTGGCCATCTGCACTTCCACCAGGCCGCCCGCCTCAGCGGCCGGAATCAGCTTCTCGGCGCGCTGCAGGTTCATGATGTCCACGTCGTGGGCCTTCACGTTCTCTTCCAGCGCCACG
>JBFZCS010000058.1:0-7557 GCA_041307825.1 Azonexaceae bacterium | reverse complement strand
GTTGGGCAGAGAAACCTCGACGGTGGTCGCGCCGAGCTTCTCGTATTCGGCGAGCGCCGCACGGACAGCAGCCATCACCCCGGCATCGCAGCCCTCGCCGAAAAATTCCTTGGGCAAGCCGATGCGCAGTCCATTCAGCGGTTTTTCCAGGTCGCGGGCGTAGTCTTCGACCGGACGGTCGAGCGAGGTCGAGTCACGCTCGTCGAAACCGGCCATGGTGTTCAGCAGCAGCGCGCAGTCCTCGGCACTGGCCGCCATCGGGCCGCCCTGGTCGAGCGACGAGGCGAAGGCGATCATGCCGTAACGCGAAACCACGCCGTAGGTCGGCTTGAGGCCGGTCAGGTTGCACAGGGCTGCCGGCTGGCGGATAGAACCGCCGGTATCGGTGCCGGTTGCCGCCGGGGCCAGACGGGCAGCGACGGCCGCGGCCGAACCGCCGGAGGAACCGCCGGGGACGCGCTCGTTGTCCCACGGGTTGCGCACCGGGCCGAAGAAGGAGGTTTCGTTGGACGAACCCATCGCAAACTCGTCCATGTTGGTCTTGCCCAGCGAAACGAGGCCGGCCTCCGCCTCCAACTTGCGGATCACCGTCGCATCGTAGGGCGAGATGAAATTGGCCAGCATCTTCGAACCGCAGGTCGTTCGCCAGCCTTCGGCGCAGAAAATGTCCTTCTGGGCGATCGGGATACCGGTCAGCGGGCCGGCAGGTTTGACACCACTCGCGGCGGCAAGGCGGGCATCGGCGGCGCGGGCCATTTTCAGGCTTTTTTCGGGGTCGACCGTAACAAAGGCATTCAAGGTCGGGTTCTGGCGCGCGATGCGCTCGAGAAAGAGTTGCGTCAGTTCGACACTGGAAATCTGCTTGGCGGCCAGGGCCTGCGACAGTTGCTTGAGGCTGGCGTTGATCATTCGATCACCTTGGGCACGAGGTAGAGGCCGGCTTCGGTCTCCGGCGCCACCGCCTGGTAGGCGGCGCGGCGATCCACCTCGGTCACCGCGTCGGCGCGCAGGCGCTGGGCGATATCCTGGGCATGCGCCATTGGCTCGATGCCTTTGGTATCGACCGCCTGCATCTGCTCGATCAGCTGGAAAATGCCATTGAGGTGGCTTTGCGTGGTCCGGGCTTCGGTTTCGCTGATCTCGATGCGGGCGAGATGGGCGATGCGCTGAACCTGTTCTAGTGTGAGCGACATGGCGACCAAAGGCTTTTTGCAGGGCACAAAGCCTTAAAATGGAGAGCGTTATAAGGTATCATAAAAGTTTTCCCTACTGCACCCTCAGCAGCGGAGCTATAGATGTTCGGATTTCTCAGCAAATACTTCTCCAACGACCTCGCCATCGACCTCGGCACGGCCAACACGCTCATTTATGTGCGCGGCCGCGGCATCGTCCTCGATGAGCCATCGGTCGTCGCGATCCGCCTCGAAGGCGGTCCCAACGCCAAAAAATCGATCCAGGCCGTCGGCAAGGAAGCCAAGGAAATGCTTGGCAAGGCCCCCGGCAGCATTACCGTCATCCGCCCGATGAAGGATGGCGTGATTGCCGACTTCACCGTCACCGAGCAGATGCTCAAGCAGTTCATCAAGAAGGTGCATGATTCGAAGCTGTTCAGTCCGAGCCCGCGCATCATCATCTGCGTGCCTTCCGGCTCGACCCAGGTCGAGCGCCGCGCCATTCGGGAATCGGCGATCGGCGCCGGCGCCAGCCAGGTTTACCTGATCGAGGAACCGATGGCGGCGGCGATCGGCGCCGGCCTGCCGGTTTCCGACGCGACCGGGTCGATGGTCGTCGATATCGGCGGCGGCACCACCGAAGTCGGCGTCATCTCGCTCGGCGGTCTGGTCTATGCCGGCTCGGTGCGGGTCGGTGGCGACAAGCTGGACGAGGCGATCATGAGCTACATCAGCCGCAACTACGGCATGATGATCGGCGAAAACACCGCCGAGAAGATCAAGAAGCACATCGGCTCCGCCTTCCCGGGCGCCGAGGTCAAGGAAATGGAAGTTTCCGGCATCAACAAGGCCGAGGGCATTCCGCGCAAGTTCACCATTTCGTCCAACGAAATCCTCGAAGCGCTGACCGACCCTCTCAACCAGATCGTCTCCGCCGTCAAGTCGGCGCTCGAAAAGACCCCGCCCGAACTCGGCGCCGACATTGCCGAACGCGGCATGGTGCTGACCGGCGGCGGCGCCTTGCTGCGCGACCTGGACCGCCTGCTGATGGAAGAAACCGGCCTGCCCGTCATCGTTGCCGACGAACCGCTGATCTGTGTCGCCCGCGGTTCGGGTCTGGCGCTGGAAAAGATGGACAAGCTGGCCTCGATCTTCGCCTCCGAGTAACACAGGACATCATCCGTGGCCGGTTTCGACCACGCTCCGCCGCCTTTCTTCAAGCGAGGGCCAGCACCGCTGGCCCTTCTGACTTTCTACACCCTGCTTTCGCTGGCCATCTTCGTCGTCGACCTGCGCTTCCGCAGCCTCGACCTGCTCCGGCAAAGCGTGGCGCTGGTCGTCGACCCGGTACAGCGCGTAGCGCAAACGCCGGGCAGCCTCGTCGACTACGCCCGCAATTACCTGCAAGGCATGCGCTTGCTGCAAAGCGAGAACGACGAATTGCGGCACGCCAAGCTCAATACGGCGCCGAACCTGCTGCGTCTGGAACAGCTGGAAGCCGAGAACGAACGCCTGCGCAAGCTGCTGGTGGTCAAGGAGCGCGAAAACGCCAAGGGTCAGGTTGCCCAGATTCTCTACACCGCGCGCGACCCCTTCTCGCGCAAGGTAATTGTCGACAAGGGCCAGCAATCCGGGATCGTCGCCGGCCAGCCGGCGATCGACGAGGCCGGCGTCGTCGGGCAGGTCACCCGCGTCTTCCCGTTCTCCGCCGAAATCACGCTGATCAGCGACAAGGCACAGGCAGTGCCGGTGCAGATCGTGCGCAGCGGCCAGCGCTCGGTCGTTTTCGGCCTCGGCAACGGGCAGATGGAACTGCGCTACATGCCCACCAACGCCGATGTCCAGGTCGGCGACGTGCTCGTCACCTCGGGCCTCGACAGCGTCTATCTGCAGGGATTCCCGGTCGCCAGGGTGGTCGATGTCGAGCGCGAAGGCGCTTATTCCTTCGCCCGCATCTTCGCCGCGCCGATCGCCGGCGTCGAGAATTTCGGAGAAGTCATGATCCTCGATCCGCGCCAGCCGCTGCCGCCGCCACCACCCGAGGCCAAGAGTCGCGGCAGCGACGGCAGCGACAAGCCCGGCCTGCGGCCGAAGAAGAAACGCGCTGCGAAAGGAAACTGATGCAACCGACCTTCTCCTCTTCGCGCATCCTGCTGCCGGTCCGCCCGTGGTTCATTTATCTTAGCCTGATCGTCGCCCTGCTGCTCAATTTCCTGCCCACTGCCCACTGGCCCGGCATGCCGGACTGGGTGGCGCTGGTCCTCTGCTTCTGGAGCGTCCGCGAGTTCCGCCGGGTCGGCATGGGCTGGGCGTTCGTTCTCGGCCTGCTGATGGATGTGGCCGATGGCGCGGTACTCGGCCAGCATTGCTTTGCCTACGTACTGCTCGCCTTCGCCTCGGCTTCCCTGTCGCGCCGCCTGCTCTGGTTTCCGCTGGCTCAGCAGGCGCTGCAGGTGCTGCCGCTGCTGCTGCTGACCCAGGTCGTTCAGGTGCTGATGCGCCTCGCGGTGGGCGCGGACTTTCCCGGCTGGGGCTATTTCGTCGGCCCCCTGATCGCCAGCCTGCTCTGGGTTCCCCTCACTTTTGTCCTGCTTCTGCCGCAGTACCGTCCCGTCGAGCAGAATCCGGATCGCCCGATCTGACGAGTTCCCGAACGATGAGCGACTTTCACAACGACGAAAAAGAGCGCGACCGCTTCCGCTTCCGGCTGGGCATCGCCGCGCTCGTCGTGCTGATGGCCTTCGGCATCCTGATCGGGCGCTTTACCTGGCTGCAGTTCCTGCAACACGACTTTTACCGGACCCGTGCCGACGACAACCGGATCGCGCTGATTCCCATCGTGCCCAACCGCGGCGTCATCACCGACCGCAACGGTGTTGTGCTGGCGCGCAACTATTCGGCGTTCACACTCGAAATAACGCCCGCCCAGACCAACGACCTGGAGGCGACGATCGACGCTCTGGCCGAAGTAATCGACATTCAGGCCAAGGATCGCAAGCGCTTCAAGCGGTTGCTCGACGAAGCGAAGAATTTCGAGTCGGTGCCGATCCGTACCCGTTTGACCGACGAGGAAGTCGCCAAGTTCACCGCCCAGCGCTATCGCTTCCCGGGCGTCGAGGTCAAGGCCCGCTTGTTTCGCCAATACCCGCTGGCCCGGGTCGCCTCGCACGTGACCGGCTATATCGGCCGCATCACCGACCGTGATCTGGCGTGGATCGAAGAAGAAGGACGACAGGCCAACTACAAGGGCACCGACCATATCGGCAAGAATGGGCTGGAACAGCACTACGAGTTCGAACTGCACGGCGAAACCGGTTACGAGGAGGTCGAGATCGACGCCGGCGGCCGCGCCGTGCGCAGCCTGAAGCGCATCCCGCCGGTTTCCGGCAACAACCTGCAGTTGACCCTGGATTCAAAGCTGCAGGAAATCACCGAGCAGGCCTTCGGCGACCGCAAGGGTGCGCTGGTCGCCATCGATCCCACCACCGGCGGCATCCTGGCGCTGGTGTCGACGCCGACCTACGACCCCAATCTGTTCGTCGACGGCATCACCCCGGAGAACTGGAAGGAATTGAACGAACACCCCGACAAGCCGATGATCAACCGGACGATCAACGGCGCCTATCCGCCGGGTTCGACCTTCAAGCCGTTCATGGCGCTGGCCGCGCTGGAATTGGGCAAGCGCACGCCCAATCAGGCGATCAGCGACCCCGGCTACTTCAACTTCGGCAACCACCAGTTCCGCGACGACAAGAAGGGCGGGCATGGCAGCGTGGACATGTACAAGTCGATCGTTCACTCCTGCGATACCTACTACTACATGCTGGCCAACGACATGGGGATCGACAATATCTCCAAATTCATGGGCTCGCTCGGCCTCGGCCAGCGCACCGGCATTGACCTGGGCAAGGACGATGCTGGCGAATCGAAGGGCGTTCTGCCGTCGCAGGAATGGAAGAAGCAGCGCTTCAAGAAGCCGGAACAGCAGAAATGGTACGCCGGCGAGACGATCTCGATCGGCATCGGCCAGGGCTACAATGCCTACACGCCAATCCAGCTGGCCCAGGCCACTGCCGTCGTGGCCAACAACGGCGTGATGTTCCGTCCGCACTTGGTCAGCCAGATCATCGACGCCAAGACCGGCGAAAAACGCCCGGTCGAACCGCGGCCGATCCGCGACCTGAAGCTGAAACAGCAGAACGTCGACGTCATCCGTCGCGCCATGGTCGGCGTCAACAAGGAAGGCACCGGCACCCGGGCCTTTGCTGGCGCCCCCTACGAGGCTGCCGGCAAGACCGGAACGGCCCAGGTCTACTCGCTGAAAGGCGCCGAGTACAAGGCCTCGGCAATCAAGAAGGAATTGCGCGACCACGCGCTGTTCATCGCCTACGCACCGGCCGACAAGCCAACCATCGCCCTGGCGGTACTGGTCGAAAATGGCGGCTTCGGCGCCCAGTCGGCGGCGCCGATCGCGCGCATGGTGCTCGACTACTACCTGCTGGGCAAACTGCCGGCCGGCGCCGCCAAGGAAGACGCCACCGCCGTTGAGGATGACCACGAAGAATGATCGACGTCATCGGAACTCTCAAGCGCGGGGCGCGCGGGCTGATCGCCCACATCGACTTCCCGCTCCTGCTGATCACCCTGACCATCATGGCGGTCGGCCTGGCCACCGTTCATTCGGCGACCTACGGCGGCAACGAGCGCATGCTGTCGCAGGCCGGCAACATGGGCGTGGCGCTGGTCATCATGTGGTTCGTCGCGCGCCTGCCACCGCACAAGCTGATGGGTTTCGCCATTCCGCTCTACATCGTCGGCCTGCTGCTGCTGGTCGCCGTCTTCATGTTCGGGATCAAGGTCAATGGCGCCAAGCGCTGGCTGTCGCTCGGCTTCACCCGTATCCAGCCATCGGAAATCATGAAGATCGCGATGCCGCTGATGCTCGCCTGGTATTTCCACAAATATGAAGCGACGCTGCGCGCCCGCCATTTCGTTGTCGCCGCGCTGCTGCTGGTGATCCCCTTCGGCCTCATCGCCAAGCAGCCTGATCTCGGCACAGCGCTGCTCGTCGGCGGCGCCGGCTTCTTCGTGATCTTCTTCGCCGGCCTGCCATGGAAGGTCATGCTCGGGCTGGGCGCCGCCGCCGCCGGCGCCGCGCCCTTCCTCTGGAACATGCTGCACGACTACCAGCGCAAGCGCATCCTGACCCTGATCGACCCGACCACCGACCCGCTCGGCGCCGGCTATCACATCATCCAGTCGACCATCGCCATCGGCTCCGGCGGTCCGTTCGGCAAGGGCTACCTGAACGGCACCCAGACCCACCTCGAATTCATCCCGGAAAGGCACACCGATTTCATTTTCGCGGTCTATTCAGAGGAATGGGGCCTGCTCGGCAACGCGGCGCTGGTCTTTCTCTACACGCTGCTGATCGGCCGCGGCATGATGATCGCCGCCGCCGCCCCGACCCTGTTCACGCGCCTGCTCGCCGGCGCCATCACGCTCGGCTTCTTCACCTACGCCTTCATCAACATGGGCATGGTCAGCGGTATCCTGCCGGTAGTCGGCGTGCCGCTGCCCTTCATGAGCTACGGCGGCACGGCGCTGGTCACGCTGTTCCTCGGCATCGGTATCCTGATGTCGATCCACACCCATGGCGGTCGGGTCAACAAGTGAATTGGCGCCTTGTCGCCTGCGCGCTTGCCGCCCTGACGCTGGCGGCATGCGGCAGCGCCCCGAAGCAGGATCCTGCGGTCGACGGGCAAAAAAGGCCAATTTCCAAGACGCCGACCAAGAAGCCGACGGCCGTCCTCAAGAAGGGTGGCGGTTTCTACAAGGACGACGGGCCGGCCGAAGACATCCCCGACGGCCTCGACGACATTCCCGATGCCGAACCAAAATGGGAGCCATTGCACAAGCCGGCGACCAAACCCTACGTCGTGCTCGGCAAGGAATATGTGCCGAACAGCTCGGTCAAGCCCTACAAGGCACGCGGCATCGCCAGCTGGTACGGCAAGAAGTTCCATGGCCAGAAGACCTCGATCGGCGAACCTTACGACATGTTCGCCATGACCGCCGCCCACCCGACGCTGGCCCTGCCCTCCTACGTCCGCGTCACCGGCGTGCACAGCGGCAAAGCGGTGGTCGTCCGCGTCACCGACCGCGGCCCCTTCCATGCCAATCGCGTCATCGATCTTTCCTACACCGCCGCCTACAAGCTCGGCCTGATCAACGGCGGCAGCGGCCAAGTCGAGGTCGAAGCCATCGTTCTTGGCGAAGCAGCCGGCACCGCCTATGCCCAGGTCACGCCGCCGCCCAGGGCGGTGCAGGCCGAACGGGATGAAATCGAGGCGCTGGTGAAGCGTCTGGCGCTCGAGGAGAGGCC
>JBFZCS010000057.1:0-3047 GCA_041307825.1 Azonexaceae bacterium | reverse complement strand
CGGCTTGCCCGTGATCTGGCAACTCGGCGACTGGGTGCCGGGCCGGCGCACGACGCTGGAGTTCCTGCCGGCCGTCTGGATATTCGGCGACAACTCCGATTATGTCGGGCAGACCTTGAAGACCGATCCGATGTTCCAGCTGGACGCCCACCTGACCCGCGACTTCACGGAACAACTCTGGGGTTCCCTCGACGCGGCGTGGTACAGCGGCGGCCAGGCGAGTATCAATGGCGTCACCCAGGGGCAGAAACTCAACAACCTCGGTTTCGGCGTAACCTTGGGGTACACCATCAACGACAACCTGAACCTGACCCTCGGCTACAAGTCGACCGTCAACGACAATGGGCCAGGGGATCTGCAGATGGACAGTTTCATGATCTCTCTCGTATACGGGTGGCACCCGCTATTGGAGGGTTCAAAGCGGCTTAAAAGCGAAAAATAGAGCAAGTTTCCGAGCGGCTGTGAAAAGCAATTGGGGATATCCAGTTTGTGGATTCAGGCTGCTTGGTTAGAAAACTCGACCGGCAGCTTGAGGATCACAAGGCCGCCATGGCACGGTCCGAAAGTCATCAGGCCGTTTTGGGCCACCAATAAGCCACCCATATTCACCGCGACCGACGCTGCCAGTTACCCCGGTAACGGCTCGAACAGTGCCGCCAGATCGTCGGTGCCGAACTTGAGTTCGACGCCGCGATCTTCCGAAAGGATACCGGCCGCCAACTCGGCCTTTTTCTCCTGCAGCGCGAGAATTTTTTCCTCGATGCTGCCGCTGACGATCAGCTTGTAGACGAACACCGGCTTGTCCTGGCCGAGGCGGTGGGCGCGGTCGGTGGCCTGGTTCTCGACCGCCGGGTTCCACCACGGGTCGTAATGGATGACGGTGTCGGCGGCGGTCAGGTTGAGGCCGACGCCGCCGGCCTTCAGGCTGATCAGGAAAATCGGCACTTCGCCGGCCTGGAAGCGGCGGATCGGCGCCTCGCGGTCGCTGGTCGAGCCGGTCAACAACGCATATTCCAGGCCGATGGCGGTCAGTTCTTCCTCGATCAGCGCCAGCATGCTGGTGAATTGCGAGAAGACAAGGATGCGCCGGCCCTCGTCGACCAGTTCCGGCAGCATCGCCATCAGCAGGTCGAGCTTGGCGCGTTCGGCGACTTTCTTCGCGGCATTGGCTTTGACCAGACGCGGGTCGCAGCAGACCTGGCGCAGTTTCAGGAGGGCGTCGAGGATGACGATCTGGCTACGGCTGAAGCCCTTGCTGGCGATTTCGTCGCGTACCTTGACATCCATCGCTGCGCGCACCGTTTCGTAGAGGTCGCGCTGCGCGCCTTCGAGTTCGACGCTGCGGATGATGATGGTCTTCGGCGGCAGTTCCTGCGCCACGTCTTCCTTCTTGCGGCGCAGGATGAAGGGGCGGATGCGGCGCGCCAGCAGGTCGCGGCGCCGGCTGTCGTTCAGTTTCTCGATCGGTGTCCGCCAGTGCTTGGCAAACTGGCGGGCGCCGCCGAGAAAACCGGGCAGCAGGAAATCGAACTGGCTCCACAGCTCGCCGAGATGGTTCTCGAGCGGCGTGCCGGTCAGGCACAGGCGGTGGCGGGCGTCGACCTTGCGCACCGCTTCGGCGCCGCGGCTCTGCGCGTTCTTGACGGTCTGCGCCTCGTCGAGGATCAGCAAGTGATAGCTGTGCTGCATCAGCTCGTCGGCATCGCGCCAGAGCAGCGGGTAGGTGGTGAGGACGACGTCGTGGCCGGGGATTTCGGCGAAGCGGTTCTTGCGTTCCGGGCCGTGCAGCGAGAGTACCGAAAGGCCGGGGGCGAAGCGCGCCGCCTCGTGCTTCCAGTTGAAGATCAGCGAGGTCGGCAGGACGATCAGCGCCGGCTTGTCGAGACGCCCGGCTTCCTTTTCGAGCAGCAGGTGGGCGAGGGTCTGCGCGGTCTTGCCCAGGCCCATGTCGTCGGCGAGGATGCCGGACAGCTTCTGCTCGCGCAGGAACTGCAGCCAGGCCAGGCCTTCCTTCTGGTAGTCGCGCAGTTCGAGGCGCAGGCCGGCCGGCGAGGCGATGCTGCCGATGCCCTGGGCGGCACGCAGCTGGTCGGCCAGCGCCAGGATGTCGCCCTGGCCCTTGAACTGCCAGCGGCTGGTGTCGTTGAGCTCGGCCAGGCGCGGGGCGTCGAAGCGCGAGACGCGCAGGGTATCGCCGCCGGCGAAGCCGTCGAACAGGTCGATCAGCGTCGCCGCCAGCGGCTTGATGCGGCTCGCCGGCACGCGGATGCGCTGGCGCAGCGGGGTCTGCAGTTCGATCGCTTCGTCGTCGGCGATGGCATCGATCAGTACGCTGTCCAGCCAGCGGGCGTCGCGGCGAAAGAGCGAGGCGAGCAGCGGGGCCAGGGCCATGCGCTCGCCGTCGACGATGATGCCCATGTCGAGGTCGAACCAGCCGTTGTCGGATTCGACGAGGTCGGCTTCCCAGCCGTCGACGGACAGCAGGTGATGGCGAAAATCTTCCGGATACTCGACCTGCCAGCCGGCGGCGCGCAAGGCTTCGCGGCCGTGCTCCATGAAGGCCGTCCATGCCCGTTCGCTGGCCAGGCCGAAAACGCCTTCCGGCGGGCGGCCGAAGGTGTCGAGCGTATGCGACGGAATCTTCTCGAAGCCGGCTGCGGTCAACGCCCGTAAAGCCGCGATTTCCGCGTCAGGACGCCGCTTCAGCTGGACTGTCTCGCCTTCCGGCAAGGTGACGAATTCGTGATGTTCATCGGGCCGGACATCGACATCGGCGTAGCGGAACAGCGGCCGGGCGACATCGAAGAAGTCGCCGGCAAAACTGCTGCCATAGCCGCGCCACGCCCGGTTGCCGTGGGTCGGGAGGGTGTCCAGCATCAGGGTCGGGCGCAGCGGCACGTCGACCACACGCAGGCGGATCGTGGCATCCTCGGACGGCTTGGGCAGTTCGGGGGCGAGTTCGGCCAGGGTCTGGGCGACGACCGCCGCTTCCTTCGCCGACAGCGGCGGCAGGCTGAACAGGCGGTTGATGACTGCCGGATTCCCGG
>JBFZCS010000056.1:0-12756 GCA_041307825.1 Azonexaceae bacterium | reverse complement strand
TGTCGGGCAACAGCTCAGCCAACCGCCGTTCAAGACTGGACTCATCGGTCTCTATTAGCGTCGCGAGATCCAGGCGTTGGCCGTTGGTGCCATGGATGGACATGGCGTCTTCATCCGTCTCCAGGCCACAGACCAGCGGATAGACAGTGCCGTGACCGCGACCGAAGATATGCTCCACCTGGGCCTTGATTTCCAGCGTATGTGCCACGGCCGCCGCCGTGTCGTAATTAAAGCCGGCGCACCCGCGCGCCGGATCGCCCTTCGACCAGTGGTAGGTGACGAGGAACAACACGCTGCGCCCGGTACGCACCATGCGCTGCACATGGTGCGCCACCACCTCGCCCAGGTGGGGCCAGCCCAGATCGAACATGCCACCCAGGTTGCGGAAGGGCATCAGAATACCGGTCGGCGTATTGGTGACGACGGGCAGATTCACCCGCCCGTCCATACACTTGAACACCGCGATGGCGGTCGGATGTTCAGCCAGATAACGTTCGCGCGCCAGCCAAGCCTCGGGGCTGCGGTAGTTAATCCCATGGCGATTGGCGAGATCAAAAAGCCAGTCGATCCGCTGTGCTATCGGTTTTTTGTGGATGTCCATGCTGCCTCCCAAGACAAGCCTCACATACTACCTGCCGTGTCATGGAGCGTAAACGTGAAGCCTGGCCTGATGCCATCGCTGATTTTTTGCCAAACAACTGACAAAAAGCCGGAGGATATTTATATGCGATGACAATATTTGATGTTGCTATCCTGCCGGCGAAGAGCAAAATCTACAGTGTCCGGGATAAGACCGTTCAGTCGCCATGGGAAGTTTTTAGCGTGGCAGACATACGCATGATATTGCAATGGTGCGATAATCAATAGCTAATATGCTGACATCTCGAGAACTTAAGCTGGCAGCGCACCGGCTTCTTCCCTTCCTTGCCTGGTGGCCAATGGTCACGCGCACCAGCCTCCGGGACGATCTGCTGGCCGGGTTTACCGGCGCCCTGATCGTGCTGCCCCAAGGCGTAGCCTTTGCAACCATCGCCGGCCTGCCGCCTCAATATGGACTGTACGCTGCGATGGTGCCGGCCATCGTGGCGGCGTTGTTCGGATCCTCGTGGCACCTCGTATCGGGTCCGACTACCGCGATATCCATCGCGCTTTACGCGGCGATCCATCATATGGCCGAACCAGGCACGCCGGAATATGTCGGCCTGGTGCTGACCCTCACGCTGCAAGTCGGCATTTTCCAATTGGCGCTAGGTTTGGCGCGCATGGGCGCGTTAGTCAACTTCATCTCGCATACGGTGGTGATCGGCTTCACCAGCGGCGCGGCAGTGCTGATCGCGGCAAGCCAGATTCGCAGCTTCTTCGGTATCGACATCCCGCGCGGCGTCCCGTTCTACGAGATCCTGCACCAGTTCTTTGTCCAGATCGATCGCATCAATCCCTGGGTCGCCGGGGTCGGGGTCGCCACGTTGATAGCCGGGGTACTGACCAAGCGCTACTGGAAAAAATTTCCCTACATGATCGCTGCAATGCTGGTTGGCGGCGGCTTGGCCTACCTGCTCAATACCCTAATCGGTCAGGCAGAAACCGGTATCAAGACCGTCGGTGCGCTGCCTGCGGGGCTACCGCCACTCTCGCTGCCCGATTTCTCTTTTGCGGCATTGAAGAAGACCTTCGCCCCGGCGTTGGTGATCACCATGCTGGCGCTGACCGAAGCAGTGTCGATCGCGCGCGCCATTGCCGTGCGTTCCGAACAGCGCATCGATGGCAACCAGGAATTCATCGGCCAGGGCCTGTCCAACATTGTCGGCGCTTTCTTTTCCGGCTATGCCTCATCGGGTTCGTTCAACCGCTCCGGCGTGAATTACGAAGCCGGCGCGCGCACCCCCCTGGCGACCGTATTCGCGTCGATTTTCCTGGTCATCATCCTGCTGGTAGTCGCACCACTCGCCGCTTATCTGCCAAACGCGGCGATGGCCGGCATCCTCTTCCTGGTAGCCTGGGGTCTGATCGACTTCCACCACATTGCGTCGATCTGGAAGACGAGCAAGTCCGAGTCTGTCATTCTCTGGGCCACCATCATCGGAACGCTGATGAACCTCGAGGCTGGCATTGTCACTGGCGTGCTGCTCTCGCTGCTGCTGTATCTCAACCGCACCTCCCGCCCGAGCATCGAGCCGCTCGTCCCGGTGACGGACGCTCGTGGCTATCATTTCGTAGACGCGCGGGGCAAGCCCGAGTGTCCGCAACTGCGCGTCTTGCGCATCAATGGCTCGGCCTATTTCGGTGCAGTCGATCACATCCAGAATTCCCTGCAACAGATCGACGTCGACAACCCGCGGCAGAAATCGGTACTGATCGTCTCGCTCGGCATGAATTTCATAGATGTCGCCGGTGCCGAAATGTTCGCCCGGGAAGCCCGGCGGCGACGGCGCTTGGGCGGCGGCCTGTATTTCTATCGCATGAAGGATACGGCTTATCAATTGCTGCGCCAGGGCAATTACGTTCATGAAATCGGCGAAGGCGCCTTCTTTCCGGTCAAAACCAACCCGACCGATGCGGTTTACTGGACGCTTGACCCCAACGTTTGTCGCCACTGCAAGTCGCGCATCTTCGCCAATTGCAACAGCGGCCGCCTGCCCGACGGTGATCGCCGGCTACGCCTGATGCTGGCCGCCGATGCCAGCGAGATGGCTGCTACCACGCGCGGTGTGGCAGTCGCACTGGCGCGCGAACTTGGCGTTCGTCTCGACATCGTCGCCGTCGGCAGCGACGAAAGCGTCACTTCAAGCTTGGCAGCGGTACAAAACGAGGCTGCGGTGGCGGACGTTAGTTGCGAGATAACGATTCGTCACGGCAATGATCCTGCCGCCGAGATTCGAGCCGCAGCACTCGCGGCAAATACTCAACTGCTGGTGATCGGGCGCCGCCTCATTCCCGGGGCGACTGAAGTCGGCCCGGTAGCGCAACGCATCCTCGCAGCCGCCCCCTGCGCGGTGCTGGTCGTGGCACCAGGCAGCCAACTCTGGTCTCGCCGGGTACTGGTGGCTTTCGATGGCAGTGATGCAGCACGCAGTGCGACCGAACTGGCCGCCCAACTGGCAAAGCCCCGCCAGTTGCCGATCACGCTCTTTTCCATCACCGATAGCTCAGGCCAGTTGCCGCCGGAAATCGAGGACGCAGCGCAATTGTCGATTGCCGGGTTGAAACTCGACGGTCTGACGGGAGATCTGTCCGTGGGCAACGGCAACATTGCCGAGGGCATCCTCAAGGCAGCACGCGATACCGGCGCCGACCTGATTGTTCTCTACCGCCTCACACGTGGCGGCTTGAGCCGCAAGCTACTGGGTAGCGTCGGCGACGAGGTGATTCGCGGCGCCGAGGTGCCGGTGCTGCTGGTCGGGGAAACTGCGCAGACCGGCTTGGACGCTGCCGGCTAGTGTAGTGCTTGCGAATAGTTTGAACCACTAATGTTTGCTGATGTCATATTCGTATCCTTTTTGAGGAGCGAATGATGAACCAAGCTGCCACGATCACGCTGACCGATGAACAGCGACTGGCACTGGAACGCCGCATGAGGTCGCAGACGCTTGATGCCCGTAGCGTTCGGCGTGCTCGAATTGTGCTGCTTGCGGCCGACGGAGTTGGCAATCACGAGATTGCACGGCGACTCGAAATCAGTCGAGGTCAAGTCATCGCCTGGCGAGACAGATTTGCCAAAGGCGGTATCGCTGCGATTGAGTCTGACTTGCCGCGCAGCGGGCGCAAACCGACGATCGACACAGCAGAGATTGTGCGCATGACGACGCAGACCACGCCCGAAGGTGCTACCCACTGGAGCACGCGCAAGCTGGCGGCCCATCTTGGTATTTCGGACACCACGGTACTCAAGGTGTGGCGTGCCAACGGCCTCAAGCCGCATCTGGTCGAAACCTTCAAGGTGTCGCGCGATCCTGATTTCATCGAGAAGCTTGAGGACATCGTCGGCCTGTACATGTCGCCGCCAGAGCATGCCTTGGTGCTGTGCTGCGACGAGAAGAGCCAGGTGCAGGCGCTGGATCGAACTCAGCCAGGCCTGCCGCTGAAGAAAGGCCGGGCAGCAACGATGACCCACGACTACAAGCGCCACGGTACAACGACGTTGTTCGCGGCGATGAGTACGTTGGATGGATCGGTCATCTCCCGCTGTGCTCAGCGTCACCGGCATACCGAATGGCTCGACTTTCTGCGCCAGATCGACCGTGAAACGCCCAAGGACAAAGCCTTGCATCTGGTCTGCGACAACTACGCGACGCACAAGCATCCCGCAGTCAAGGAGTGGCTAGAGAAGCATCCGCGTTTCCATGTCCATTTCACCCCGACTTCAGCTTCCTGGCTCAACATGGTCGAGCGCTTCTTTCGCAGCATTTCGACGGATCGCCTGGAGCGCGGCATCTTCCGCAGCGCCCCAGAATTGATCCCCGCCATCGAGGAGTACATCGCCGTGCATAATCAGAATCCCAAACCCTTCGTCTGGACCGCTAAGGCCAATGACATTCTCCAGAAGGTCATTCGCGCCAACCGCAAGCTCAGTTCAAAGAAAAACGAAGCACTACACTAGAGGCTTCTCCGGAAGCCGCGCAGTCAGGTCCCGTCGATCCGATGCGACGGTCTCAACGGAACGACACGCACACCCTCAGCGCGCTGCTTTGATCGTATAAAAAAGATCATCCGCGCCACTCTCGCCCAATTGCTCGTATATCGCGGCAATCGCCAGTTCTTCCGTGGCAAATATCTTGCCCTGACCAATCAGGTCAAAGAGGCCGGTGGCGTGCATCACGTCCAGCACCTGTTTTTTCAACCCGCTGAAGACCAGGGTGGTGCCTGAGCTGTGCAAGCGTTCGACCAGATGATGAATGACTTCCTCGCCGGACGCATCCAGTTGGTTGATCCCGTCTCCTACCACCAGCACGTATTTGGCATCCGGATGATTGGCCACTGCTTCGAGTACTGCATCTTCGAAATAGGCGACGTTGGCGAAGTACAGCGAGCCGTCGAAGCGGATCGCCACCATGTGCTTGCTGGTCGGCAGATCCGGATTTACATGAATGTCGCGCAGGGTGCCATCCTTGTAGCGGCCGAGGATGGCGACGCGTGGCGTCATGGTGCGATACAGATACAAACCGAGCGCCAATCCTGCCCCCACCATGATGCCGTTATCCAGATGCGGCGCGAAAGCCAGCGTGGCGAAAAAGGTTACCACCGCAGCCATGCCGTCATGCCTACTGGCCTGCCAGGCGTGCTTGACTGCCTCGAAGTTCACCAATCCGATCACCGCCATGATGATGATGGCGGCCAGAACCGCCTGTGGCAGGTGATAGAGCAATGGAGTTAGAAAAAGCAGCGCTACCAGCACGATCAGCGCGGTAATCACCGAACTCATGCCGGTTTTTGCCCCGGCATTCATGTTGACCGCGGAGCGCGAGAACGACCCTGACACCGGGAAGGCCTGGGTGAAGCTGCCTACCACGTTGGCCAACCCCTGACCGATCAGTTCCTGGTTCGGGTCGAGCCGCTGCCTGGTCTTCGCGGCAATGGCCTTGGCAATCGAGATGGCCTCCATGAAGCCCACCAGCGAAATCACCAGCGCGGCAGACAGCAATGAACCCAGTGCATCCAGACTAAATGTGGGCATCTTGATGCTGGGTAGGCCGGCGGGAATCACGCCCACGACCTCGCCACCGCCTACCAGCGTAAAGCTGTTGGCGTTGAGCTTGCGCACGCGGTAACGGGTCTCGTCCAGCGTCACGCCCTGTGGCGCCTGGTTCGCCCGGTAGATCGCCAGTGTCGCACCACTCGCATCCGTGCTGCGGACCAACTGAAGGTGCCGCAGCGCGGCCTTCTCCTTGGCAAAAGCATCTTCGGCTGCGCGAACTTCAATCCGCGCCAATCCCAATTCAGCCTCCATTTGCACGAATTGAACGCTTTCTTCACCTGAAGCTTTTCGGGCAGTCTTGAGCGCCGCCGATCTTTCCGCTATCTGCGTATTCAGATCATCCACACGCTTGGCTGCGGCCATGCTTTGTTGCACCACAGCGAGCAGTTCGGGATCGGCGATTTGTTCAGGCGCGCCGGGCGCATTCCTCTCGAATCCGATAGCCCACGACAGCAACGTCGTCACCACCACCGCGATCAGCACGCCGGGCAGCTTGGGCGCGTATTTCCTGATGCTCCACATGATGGCAATGGCCAGTACACCCATTGCCAGCGTCGGCATATGAGTATCACCGATCAGTTTGATCACACCGACGATGTCGTTGATGAAATGCTCGCTGCGCCCCATCGGCACGCCGAACAACTTCGACAATTGCGATAACCCAATGATGATGGCCGCCGCATTGGTAAAACCGACGATGACCGGGTGCGACAGGAAATTGACGATCACCCCGAGTTTGAATACGCCGAGCAGCAATTGAATGATGCCCACCAGCAGCGCCAGCATGATAGCCAGCGCGATGAACTGATCCGACCCTGGCGCCGCCAGCACCGCCAGTGACGAGGCGGTCAGCAGCGATACCACCGCCACGGGTCCAGTACCGAGCTGGTGCGAACTCCCCCAGAGAGCCGCCACCGCTACCGGCAGGAACGCCGCGTACAGGCCATAATATGGAGGCAAGCCGGCCAGTTGGGCATAGGCCATCGATTGCGGAATCAGCACCAGCGCCACAGTGATGCCTGCCATGAGGTCAGCTCGGAGCGCCTCCCCATTGAGAGGAAACCAGCTTAAAAACGGGAAAATTCTTTTCAAGAAGGCAGGCATGGTGTCATTCTGGTCAAGTTGAGTGCGCGAAGTATCAGATATTGGTAATATTATCTCACGCTATCACTTGCTATGACCACCCTACAGGACCCCACACCAATTGACGGGAAATCATGATCTGGGCGCGACGTCCTGGAGAAATACCGGAGCCATATAAGCATTTTCTTAAAATAACACCAACGGGTTATCCCCTCCACCCGACGTGGGTATGGACTGAATCTGGTGATGCGTTCCTAATTGCGCGCCAGCAATTTAATTTTGTGATAGCGTAGTTCGCTAAACAAATTTTTATCAACTCATGGGAGATGAACAATGAATTTTGACAAAGAACTGAATGCACGCGGCCTGTCTTGCCCGTTGCCCATCGTGAAAACCAAGAAGGCGCTGGCCGACATGACTACCGGCCAGGTGCTCAAGGTCATCTCGACCGATGTCGGCTCAGTAAAGGACATGCAGGCGTTCGCCGACCAGACCGGCAACACCCTGGTTTCAACTGCCGAAGAAAATGGCGAATTCATCTTCTTCATGAAGAAGAAATAAGCAAGTTCTGAATCTGACACCAAAGGAAAATACATGACCACCAAGAAAATGGCGATTATCGCCACCAAAGGTACGCTGGATATGGCCTATCCGCCATTCATCTTGGCCTCGACCGCCGCCGCGCTCGGCTATGATGTCCAGATCTTCTTCACCTTCTATGGCTTGCAGTTGCTGCGCAAGGATCTATCCGATGTGATGATCAGCCCGCTGGCCAATC
Source organism: Azonexaceae bacterium (assembly GCA_041307825.1). Lineage (GTDB taxonomy): Bacteria > Pseudomonadota > Gammaproteobacteria > Burkholderiales > Rhodocyclaceae > Azonexus. Next base: position 5,203 of record JBFZCS010000056.1, on the reverse strand, counting down.
CGGCGATGCCGATGCCGGTACCGATGCCGGTGATGGTGCAAATGCTGCCGGGCATGGAAAGCATGGCCACCATGATGATGAAGCAGAAGCTCAAAAAGCATGGCGTCGCTTCACTGGAAGAGTTGCGTGATCTGTGCCTGGAAGCCGACGTCAAATTCATCGCCTGTCAGATGACGGTCGACCTGTTCGAGTTCGACAAGAGCGAATTCATCGAAAATGTTGAATACGGCGGCGCAGCGATGTTTTTTGGCTTTGCCGGCGAGACGGATATCTGTCTTTTCGTGTAATTTAACGCTGTTGGTATTGAAATAAAGAATAACAACCGCCACTCAGTTGGCGGTTTTCACATATATCTCAGAGGGGGAAAACCATGAAAATTCGTTCATTTGTACACGCAGCAGTCCTGCCCTTGGTGTTTTTGCCCGGCGTGGCACTGGCTACCAGTGGTTACTTCGCAACCGGCTACGGTGTCAAATCAGCAGGCATGGGCGGTGTCGGCATCGCTCTGCCGCAAGACGGCCTGGCTGCCGCGACCAACCCGGCCGGCACAGCCTTTGTCGGTGACCGCCTCGATCTCGGCCTGACTTGGTTCATCCCGAAGCGCAGCGCTGAAATCACCGGGAACGGGTTCGGAGCCAATGGCGACTACGACGGCAACGACACGCGTAACTTCTTCATTCCGGAGCTTGGCTACGTCAAGCAATTTTCTCCGCAACTATCCGGCGGCGTAGCAATTTACGGCAACGGGGGCATGAATTCCGACTACGCCAACAACCCGTTGGCGGCCTATGGCGGCACCGGCAATGCCGGTGTAGACCTGTCGCAACTGTTCATTTCGCCGTCGCTGGCCTACAAGATCACTCCGGATCATTCGATCGGCATCGCCGTGAATATCGCCTACCAGCGCTTCAAGGCCTATGGAATCCCCCCCATGTTTGGAATGTTTTCCCAATCGCCGAGCAACATGAGCGATAACGGTTACGACTCCGCCTGGGGCTGGGGTGGCCGCATCGGCTACACCGGGAAGATCACGCCCGAACTGACCATCGGCGCGACGTATGCCACCAAGACCTACATGGGAAGTTTTGACAAGTACCAAGGCTTGTTTGCCGAGCAGGGCGATTTCGATATTCCCGCCAACTTCGGCGTTGGCGTGGCCTGGAAGGCAACGCCCGAACTGACTCTGGCCGCCGACTACATGCGTATCCAGTACAGTGGCGTGAAATCGATTGCAAATCCGGTTGACAATTTGTTTCCCATTACTCAATTCGGCCCCGCCAATACATTCGGCTCCAACAACGGCCCCGGTTTCGGTTGGGATGATGTCAATGTGTTCAAACTGGGCGCAGCATACCAGATGGGTGACTGGACCTTGCGCGGTGGCTACACCTATAACAGCCAACCGATCCCGGAGAGCCAGACCTTCCTGAACATTTATGCACCGGGCGTCGTTCAGAACCACCTGTCGCTGGGCGCCACTTGGGCCACCAGCAAGACCGGCGAACTGAGCTTCAACTACATCCATGCCTTCGAGAACACGGTCAAAGGCTCCGGCTCGATTCCGCCGGCTTTTGGCGGTGGCGAAGTCAATCTCACGATGTACCAGAACAGTTTTGGCGTGGCCTACGGCTGGAAGTTCTAAGCTGATCAGCTAAGCCTGAGCATTGAAAGCCCGCTCTGCAAGGAGCGGGCTTTATTTTTGCCCAAAATCTGCGGTCGACCGCAGCAATGCGGAATTCAGGCGATTCGATCCAGATAGCGCGCCCGGTAGAGCAGGCGCGGTCGCGCAGGGTCGTCGCTGAAGGCGGCGCGGTCGTGCAGAACGTTGTTGCAGAGCAAGCCCATGCCGGGCTCAAGTTGCGCTTGAAAGATGTGCGGCATGTTTTCCTGATTCAACAGGCGCTCCAGCGCAGCGACGGCAGCCCGGGTGGCCGCATCCTGCTTCCAGGCGATGCTGCGGGTGCGCGCCGTATAGCGCATGTGCAGGTTGCCGCCGTCATCCAGCGAGAACACCGGACCACCTTGGGCGGGGCGCACGCCATCTTTCTCATCCACCCGTTCCGGAATGGTCATCGCGTCAGGCTGCATCAACGCTTGAATGTGCTCCGGAGACTCTTCACGAAGCAGCAGATAAGCCATCTCGTGATCCATCAGACGATTCTCGCCGCCACTCGCCGCACGGCGCACGCAATGCAGCACCATGCCGCGAATCTGCCACTCGGGCGAGTTGTAGTAACCGTCGGTGTGCCACTTGATCGGACGATCGGTGTAGGGGATGTAGTGCTTCTGCGTGCCGTCGTTGAATACGCGAATCTCGGAAATCCCATCCTCACCGGCCAGCCAGTTTGCATCGAGCCGGCTCAGGCCGAACTGCTCGCCGAGCCGGCGCGGGATATCGGTATCCTCGTCAAGCATGGCGCCCGCGTAGATCGCCATGTTGCAGCGCCGGACGCGCGCCATCAGCGCAGCATGTTCGGCGGTTGAAAGCGCTTGCGGATCGCCAACCTCGACGATAAGTTCACCAGCGCTTGCTGGCGCCTCGGCGAGCTTGCGGTCGCGCCAGCGCTCGTACGCGGCTTTGTCGTCGAGAGCGAACGGGTTGCCGGTCATTCAGTCTCCACCCTCGGATGCACGACGGCGCGCCGGACGGGGCGCCTCGTCGAGAAGATTGCGCATCGTCTTTTCGATCATCTTGACCGCTTCAGGCGCCTGTATTCCCATGATCTGATCGATGATCCAGCCACTGTCCTTTTCATCCATGATCCCGCTCAGGCAAAAAGCCAGGTAGCGCGTGAATCTGAACGACGGCCCATCGTCACCGTAGTCGAATTCCGCATAACCGCTTGAACGCAGGTTGAACTGGTCAATGAAGGCCTGCTTGTAAGTGTCCGCCGTACCGCCCAGCAGCCGGCTCTGGTTTTCTGCCTGGGTCTCCGCCACACGATTCGCCAGCGTGCCGGTGAATGCAGCCCGCGCCTCGGCGGGAAGACGACGATAGGCAATACGATCGGCAACCTGCAGCAGAAAGACCAGGAACTCGTTGAAAAAGGCGAAGTACTGCGGACCTACAGCGACGTTGAAGTCTGCCTTGCGCGTGTTCTTGAGCGCGTCATCGGCTATCCGCCATGCCACAAACGACACGGCACCCGCAAGCTCCTGCGGGGTGTGTTTGCGCCCTTCCTTGAACCACTGGCTCTTGATCCGCATTTACGATGCCGCTCCAGACGGGCGTATGACCTTACCCCTTGCGAACGAAGAATTCATGGACGCCGGGCGAAACCTCGGCCGTTTCCAGCAGGGTCATGCCGGTGGCGGCGGCCCAGTCGCCAATGTCGGCAAGTACGCCGGGGCAATCGCTGATCAGTTCCAGCACCTCGCCGGATTGCATCCCGTTCAGCAACTTTTTCGCCTCGACAATCGGGCCCGGGCAGGTCGCGCCACAAATGTCGAGCACGACATTGGGTTCCGGAAATTTTCTCGACGACTGGCCCTTCTGGATGTAATAGCCAACGCCGCCATCCGGCATGTCCTCGTGCTTCAGAATCTGGTTGCCCGTCAATTTCGCCCATGCGAACAGATCATCCAGCGTGCCTGGGCAATTCGACACCAGCAACAAGATCTGCCCCGCAGCGAGTTCGTCCACCATGCGCTTGGCGCCGATCAGCGGCTTGGGGCACGACAGCCCCTTCATGTCGAGTACTACGTTGGCGTTATGCATTTTTTTCTCCTTAGTAGCCGCCCTTGCCGTATGGCTGCGGCAGCCCGGCAATTTTCGCACCCTGCTTGGCCGGGCCGATCGGGAACAGATCGTACAGGGCTTTGCTGTCGGCTTCAGGCCAGAATTCATTGACCCCCTTCAGCATATTGCGGAAATTGGGCGTGTGGCCGTGTTCGCGGTACTCATCGCGCAGGTAATTGACTATCTCCCAGTGCTTCGGGGTCAACTCGATGTTCTCGGCGGCAGCGATCACATTGACTACTTCATCGCTGTAATCCGGTTCCAGCAGGTAACCATCGGCGTCAGTCTCAAGTTCATTGCCAGATACTACATATGCCATCATTTTCTCCTTTTTGATCAAAGACGATTCCCCTACGATCCATTCAGTTCAAATCCGAGATGGCCTTGTAGGGAACAAAAATTCCACAACCGAATTTACGGTCGCTACCCAACCCATTGTATTGCAAGCGAAGCGAATCCTCCGGCTTGAGATCGTGAATCACCAGGCTGAACCCCTGGACGCATTGGTCGCCATCGAGCAGGCTGTTTTGCCTGCCGCAGATGAGACTGGCGTTGATGCCAAGGTCCGCAAGGCGTGCCGACACATTTTCCACGAACACTACCTCGTCCTCGGTGGCGACGACCAGATGCGCATGGATTGTCGAGTAAGGCTGTATCTCACGCAGCTTGGCGTTGCCTATTTTCAGCTGGCTGCCCCCAATATCCAGTTCCTGCCCGGAAAGTGATGCCATTTGTGTGGCAAGCGACCTGGGAAGGCGCACGACCAGCTTCGCGCGCTTGGGCAACAACATGCCGCAATCACTCCCGGTGGTGCGCAATGGCAAGACGCCGACGGAGGATTCAATCTCCAGTTCAGGAACGCGGCGAACCAGCTCCCTCCAAAGTTCAAACGGATAATTTACCGGGACACTGTCGCCGCTAATGTCGAAAACCACGTCGACCATCTCGGGGATGGCCACTGTCATTTGCTGCTCACATTCTGTGTTGCCGCCCAATCTTTCATGGCATCAGCCCATTGAAGGGCAGTCGCGGGATCGATGTCAAAGATGGTGAATCGCTTGCCTTCGCGAATGCGCACGCGCAACAGGCCCATGCCGCCTTCGACATGATCGATATGTTGCAGTTCGATATGTTGCCCGCCCAGCGGCACATCGAATTTTGCCAGTTCCTTGATTTGCGCCATTTTGTTTCTCGTTTCAAGCTAGTATTATTGCAATTTTACGAGTCTATGGCTAATGTGCGGAGGAATGAAATACCACCGGCGGAAGCCGACACCCCACCCGTAAGAGTTATAGAAAATAACCGCTAAGGGTGATGGTTAGCTTGCAACTTGACCCGTAACATCACTCTATTAAGAAACTGGGCGAGTTGGCAATTTGTTGCCAGCGGAGTCCAGACTCATCCGTCCCATTGCAGCGAGAGTCCCAGCCTTAGGCTGGGACATTGAAAACGAGACATGGGTGT
>JBFZCS010000055.1:0-2508 GCA_041307825.1 Azonexaceae bacterium | reverse complement strand
CAGGCGCTGGCGCGCAAGGATGGCGAGGCGCGTCTGGCAGCGCTCGGCAAGGGCGACGACAAACTCGGCTGGGGGGCAGTCAAGAGCGTTTCCCGTCTCGACCCGCGTCAGGTTCCGCCGCCCGCCATGCCGACGGTCTTCAAGATGGATGCGAGCAAGCTGCCGGCCTACGCTGGCGTCGATCTGCCGGGCAGTGGCTACGCCCTGTTCAAGCTGGTCAGGCTGAATACCGGCGAAGCGCTCGATGATGCCCGCAAGCAGGCGCTTTTGCGCCAGTTGAATACGCTGGAAGCGCAGGAGGAAGTGCAGAGCTACCTCGCCGCGCTGCGTAGCCGTTACAAGGTCGAGATCAACAAGGCGGCGCTGGAAGTCAAGGACAAGTAAGCCTTCCGCTTACTGGAAAACCGGACAAAAAACGCCGACTGGTTAATTCCGGTCGGCGTTTTTCATGGTTTTTGCGGGTCGACCGCGCCCCGAAGGCTACGGGGCCTGGGGCTCAAGTACCCTTGGGGTGCAGCAACAGGCACTCAGGCCGGCAGTGGCTCCGCATTGCCGAGCGCCGTGGTGTTCATGCCGCCATCGACGTACATGATCTCGCCGGTGATGCCGCTGGCCAGATCGGAAAGCAGGAAGGCGGCGGCGTTGCCGACCTCGTCGATGGTCACGTTGCGGCGCAGCGGGGCGTGGTGCGCGTTGTAGGAGAGCAGCTTGCTGAAATTGCCGATTCCGGAAGCGGCCAGGGTCTTGATCGGACCGGCGGAAATTGCGTTGGCGCGGATGCCCTCGGGGCCGAGGGAGAAGGCCAGGTAGCGGGTGGCCGCCTCGAGGCTGGCCTTGGCCAGGCCCATGGTGTTGTAGTTGGGCATGGTGCGCTCGGCGCCGAGGTAGGAGAGGGCGAGCAGCGAGGCCTTGCGGCCCTGCATCAGCGGGCGGGCGCCCTTGGCCAGCGCGGCGTAGCTGTAGGACGAGATGTCGTGGGCGATGCGGAAGGATTCGCGCGAAATGCCGTTCAGGAAATCACCCTCGATCGCCTCGGTCGGCGCATAGGCGATGGAATGGACGAGGCCGTCGAGGCCGCCCCAGCGCTTGGCGAGTTCGACGAATACGTTGTCGATCTGCTCGTCGCTGCTGACATCGAGCGGGATGGTGATGTCGCTGCCGAATTCGGTAGCGAATTTCTTGATCCGGTCCTCGAAGCGCTCGGACTGGTAGGTGAAGGCGAGTTGCGCGCCTTCGCGGTGGCAGGCCTTGGCGATGCCGTAGGCGATGGAATGCTTGGACAGCAGCCCGGTGATCAGAATCTTCTTGTCGGCGAGAAAGCCCATTTGATGTTCTCCCTGGAGGGTTTAGCCGCCTGATTATAAAGCATCACATGTTCGGATAGGTCGGCCCTTCCCCGCCTTGCGGCGTTACCCAATGGATGTTCTGGGTCGGGTCCTTGATATCGCAGGTCTTGCAGTGCACGCAGTTCTGCGCGTTGATCTGCAGACGCGGGTTGTTGCCTTGTTCGTCGCGCAGGATCTCGTAGACGCCGGCCGGGCAGAAACGCTGTTCCGGCGCATCGTATCTGGCCAGATTGACCGCGATCGGCACCGCCGCATCCTTCAACTGCAGGTGACAGGGCTGGTCTTCCTCATGGTTGGTGCTCGACAGGAAGACCGAGGACAGGCGGTTGAAGGTCAGCACGCCATCCGGCTTCGGGTAGGCGATCGGCGAACATTCGGCGGCAAGCTTGAGCTTGGCGTGGTCGGGCGTCTTGTTGCGCAGGGTCCACGGCGCCTTGCCACCAAAGATGATCTGGTCGATGCCGAACATGATCGAGCCCAGCTTGAGGCCTTTGTTCATCCACGGCTTGAAGTTACGTGCTTTGTGAAGTTCATCATATAACCAGCTGTTTTTGAACGATTCATGATAAGCGGCCAACTCGTCATGGCGGCGTTCGCCGGCCAGCGCGTCGAAGCAGGCCTCGGCGGCGAGCATGCCGGACTTGATGGCACAGTGCGAGCCCTTGATCCGCGCCGCGTTGAGGAAGCCGGCGTCGTCGCCGACCAGTACGCCGCCGGGAAACGCCAGTTTGGGCAAGGACTGGATGCCGCCGGCGGTCAGGGCGCGCGCGCCATAGGCGATGCGCTTGCCGCCTTCGAGGAACTTGCGGATTTCCGGGTGCGTCTTGTAGCGCTGGAATTCCTCGTAGGGCGCCAGGTGCGGGTTGCTGTAGCCGAGGCCGACGATGAAGCCGACGGCGACCTGGTTGTTTTCCAGATGGTAGAGGAAGCCGCCGCCATAGGTGTCCGAAGCCATCGGCCAGCCGCCGGTATGGACGACGAGGCCGAGTTGGTGGTTCTCCGGCTTGATTTCCCACAATTCCTTGAGGCCGATCCCGTAGGTTTGCGGGTCGACGCCTTTGTTCAGGTTGAAGCGCTCCATGAGCTGCTTTCCGAGGTGGCCGCGACAACCTTCGGCGAAGAAGGTGTATTTGCCGTGCAGTTCCATGCCGGGCTGGAAATT
>JBFZCS010000054.1:0-6451 GCA_041307825.1 Azonexaceae bacterium | reverse complement strand
ATGGACGACCGCGAGCTGCTGGCAGCGGCAGATCTGGCGAAACGCAACCAGATCTGGGACCGTGCCATCAACACCGCCGACCGCACCAAGAATGAACACGATTTCACCCTGCGCTTCCTCGCGCCCTACGGCGAGCAGGTGCGTCCGGCGGCGCAGAATCAGTCGCTCGACGATGCCTGGGTCTATGGCTTGATGCGTCAGGAGAGCCGTTTCATCACCAGCGCCAAGTCGAATGTCGGCGCCTCCGGCCTGATGCAGCTGATGCCGGCGACCGCCAAGTGGGTGGCCAAGAAAATCGGGCTCAAGGACTACAACCACGGCCGCGTCACCGACACCGAGATCAACGTGCTGCTCGGTACCAGCTACATGCGGCTGGTCATGGAGAATCTCGACAACCATCCGGTCCTGACCTCGGCCGCCTACAACGCCGGCCCCGGCCGCGCCAGGAAATGGCGCGCCGACCAGCCGCTGGAGGGCGCCATCTACGCCGAAACCATTCCGTTCAGCGAAACTCGCGATTACGTCAAGAAGGTCATGAGCAACTCGGTCTACTACTCGATGCAGTTTACCGGCCGCCCGGATTCGCTGAAGACACGGCTGGGGGTGGTCGGCGGGCGTACCGAGGAGACGCCCAAGGATGTCGATCTGCCTTAAACTGCAGGTTTTCGACGTAACGAGAAGAATAGTCATGCCGGCTACGGTCAGTAACGAAACCCCGCAGGTTCCGGGCGATGCTTGGGAGATTCTGCGCGACTGCCGGGTGTTCTACCTGAAGCAACTCGTGCGCCTGCTCCAGGAAGCGGAAGCGCTACCCGAGGAGCCGTTGCGCGCTTTCGTCAAGGCGGCGGGGGGGTATTACGACGAAATCGTGTCGACCGAAAGGCGCAGCCGGTTCGATCAGCTTGGCAACCTGACCGCTTCCCGGATATCGCTGGTCGGCGAGGATGACCTTGAACTGGATATCAGGCTCGGCAGCTTCGTGGCGAAGTTGTTCGAGGCCAACGGCAGCGAGTTGTGGCGCGTCTATCTGCGCTTCGTGACGCTGCTTGGCCGTCCCGATCTCTCGCCGAACGACAATCCTGTCGGCCCGCAGGCGGTCGCCAAGGGTCTGGCAGCGCTTTGCATGGCTTTGGACGACGACCACGACCGGGCGCTGGACCGGATCGCGCGCCTTGAGGAGTATTTTGGCGAGTTCTTGCCCGGGGTCTATCTGGCGCTCAATGATTTTCTGGTCAGCCGCAGGGTGTCGGCCGCCCAGCCGACCATCGTCACCGCCCCGGATGTCGGCGAATACGCGGCTGCTTCCGGCGCGGCCGGCATGCCGGCGTTGGACGCGGCGGCGGTACTGCAGAAAAGTCTGCTCGGCCAGCAGCAGCCTGGCCAGCAAGCAGCCGCTCAGGCAGCGTGGACCGGCGGAGCCGCGGCATCGTTGGTGACTCAGGTCATGTTCGGCCAGCTGCTGGCCAGGCTCGACGACCTGGAGCGCGCCGGGCACCTCGCGACCGATGGGGGGGCGGGCGTTGCGCCCCGTCCGCTGAACGCGGCCGGGCTGGGCGTGCCATCCAGCGCACCGGAAGCGGCAGCCATCGATGCGCTGGCGATGATCTTCGAGGCGATTTTCGAATCGCCGGAATTGCCCGATGCGATCAAGTCGGCGCTGGCCAGCCTCCAGATTCCGATGCTCAAGGCGGCCATGCTCGATGCGGGCTTGTTCACGGCCGATGCGCATCCGGCCCGCCAACTGCTCGACAAGATGGCGCGCGCCGCAGTCGGGTTGCCGTACGATGTCTCGTCCCGGCACCCGCTTTGCGTCAGCATCCAGCAGATCGCCTCGCGCGTCCGCGGCGAATTTGTGAACGATACCCAGGTCTTCCTGAACCACGTTGCCGAACTCGACAAGCTGATCGCCGAACGCGATGCAGCCACGGCGCAGGCCGCGGCGGCTTATCGCCCCCTCCTGCAGCGTCTGGAAAAGAGCGATCTGGCGGAGTCACGCAGCCGCGAGGCGGTCGATCAGGCGTGCATGAACCCTGATATTCCGGCTGATATTGCCCATTTCCTTCAGCAACACTGGCAGCGCGTCTTGCGCCAGGTCTGGCTGGAGTACGGGGATGAAAGCCCGGAATGGCGGGAGAACACGCTGGTGATCGATAGCCTGTTGTGGAGCATCCGGCCAAAGATCGAACCGGAAGAACGCAAGCGCCTTGCCGGTGCGCTGCCGCGGATGCTGCAGACGCTGACCTCGGGAATGCAGCGGATTGCGTTACCCGAAGCAGCGCGCGGCGAGTTCCTCGACACCTGTTTTGCGCTGCAGACGGCGGCGATGCGGGGCATGGCAGCGTCTGCCCCGCCTGCCGGGGCCGAACCGGAGATGCCTGCAAAACCGCAGGCGGCCAGCGTGGCGCCGGCATCCAGCGAACTGCGGATCGGTACGCAGTTGCTCAAGATATTCGACCTTGCCGGTGCGCGGATGACCGGGCGCCTCCGCCAGGCGCTGGTCCACACCGGCGACTGGATGGCGTTCCGGATGGCTGACGATCAGAGTTTGTGCGGACGGGTCTGCAACATCAGCAAGGACAGCGGGAAATTGCTTCTTGCCAATCCGGACTGGGACTTTGCCGTGCTGCTGCACCCGGCGATCATCGAGACTCAGATCAGGGAAGGCAAGGCCCGCGTCAATTCGCGGGTTTCCCTGTTCAATGCGGCGGCCGAACAGGCGTTGCACCGGACCCCGGAAAGCGGGCAAGTCCGCCCGAGTTGAGTAATTTGCCTTAAAATTGTACTTTCAAAGAAAAGATTTCGGGGCTTCAGATGGATATCAGGAAGGTATTGCTGCTCGGCGGTAGCGGTTACATCGGTACCTACATCGTCAATCGCCTGTCGCAGCGCGGCATCGAGGTGACTGTCCCGACGCGTCGCCGCGAACGCACCAAGGCGCTGATCATCCAGCCTAACGTCGTGATGCCGGAAGCCAATATCAATTCCGAAGAAACGCTGGTTTCGCTGATGCAGGGTCAGGATGCGGTCATCAACCTGGTCGGCATCCTGCACAGTCGCGATGTCGTGTTGCCGTACAGCGAGGATTTTGCCAAGGCGCACGTCGAGTTACCGAAGAAGATCGTCGCCGCGTGCCGGAAGGCCGGTGTCCGCCGTCTGGTCCATATGAGCGCCCTTGGCGCCAACCCGAAGGGACCGTCCGAGTATCTCTGCTCCAAGGGCGACGGCGAGGCAATCGTGATGGCCGCCCAGGGCGATCTCGAGGTGACCGTTTTCCGTCCCTCGGTCATCTTCGGCCTCGGCGATTCCTTCCTGACCATGTTCGCCGACGTGCTGCGCAAGCTGCCGTTCTTCCCGCTCGGTTTCGGGCATGCCCGCTTCCAGCCGGTCTGGGCGGCCGATGTCGCCGATGCCTTTGTCGACAGCCTGGGTGATGCAGCGACCTTCGGCCAGACCTACGATCTTGTCGGGCCCAAGGTCTATACCCTGCGCGAGCTGGTCGATTACACCGCACGGCTGGTCGGCAGTCATGCCAAGGTGTTTGCCTTGCCCGAGGGCCTGGCCTACCTGCAGGCCGGCCTGATGTGGCTGGCGCCGAAGCCGCTGATGTCCCCCGACAACCTGCGCTCGATGCAGGTCGACAATGTCTGTGACAGCAACTGCCGATTGCCCGCGAACTGGAAGCCGACTGCGCTGGAAGCGGTCGCGCCGACCTACATCGCCCACAATACGCCGAAAGGCAAGCTTGACGGCTTCCGCGACCGGGCCGGAAGATAAGTTTCCCGCCCGCCGATGAAAATTTACGTCGTTGGCGGCGCGGTGCGCGACGAACTGCTCGGTCGCGCGAATGCCGACCGCGATTACGTGGTTGTCGGCGCCAGCCCGCGGGCCATGCTGGACAAGGGCTTTCGCCCGGTCGGCAAGGATTTTCCGGTTTTTCTCCATCCCGCGACGCATGAGGAGTACGCGCTTGCCCGCACCGAGCGCAAGACCGGCCACGGCTACCACGGCTTCGCCTTCCACGCGGCGCCCGATGTCACGCTGGAGGAAGATCTCGCACGGCGCGACCTGACCATCAACGCGATGGCCAGGGCGGACGACGGCACCCTGGTTGATCCCTTCCGCGGTCAACGCGATCTGCAGGCCCGAATCCTGCGCCACGTCGGCCCCGCCTTCGCCGAAGACCCGGTGCGCGTCCTGCGTCTGGCCCGCTTTGCCGCGCGCTTCATGGATTTTTCGGTGGCGCCGGAAACGCTGGCGCTGATGCGCGCCATGGTTGCCGGCGGCGAGGTCGATCATCTGGTTTCCGAGCGGGTCTGGCAGGAACTGGCGAAAGGCCTGATGGAAGAACGGCCGTCACGCATGTTCGAGGTGCTGCGCCAATGCGGCGCGCTGGCCCGGCTGCTGCCCGAGGTCGATGCGCTGTTCGGCGTGCCGCAGCGGGCCGACTACCATCCGGAAATCGATACCGGCGTCCATACCCTGATGGTGGTCGACGAGTCCGCGCGTCAGGGTTTTTCATTGCCGGTCCGCTTCGCCGCGCTGACGCACGACCTCGGCAAGGCGACGACGCCGGCTGACATCCTGCCGCGTCACCATGGCCATGAAGCCCGTGGCGTGCGGCTGGTGTCGGCGCTTTGCGAGCGTCTGCGGGTGCCCGGCGAGTGCCGCGATCTGGCGCTGCTGGCGGCGCGTTACCACGGCGACATTCACCGCGCCGCGGAACTGCGCGCGACGACGCTGGTGACTTTGCTCGAACGGACCGATGCGCTGCGCCGTCCGGAGCGCTTCCTGCAGTTGCTGCAGGCCTGCCAGTGCGACTTCAATGGCCGGCTGGGCTGGGTCGATCGCCCCTATGGCAGCCCGCGCCTGCTGCTGGCGGTCCTGGACGCGGTGCGGAATGTCGATGCCGGGGAGATCGCCGCCGCCAGTGCCGACAAGTCGAAAATACCCGAGCGCATTCGTTCGGCTCGGGTCGCCGCCGTCAAGGCCATGCTAGATCAGGCGCGCAAGGGCGAGGATCAGCGCTGAGAAAATCAGCGTCGTGGTGAACGGCAGGTAGTAGGTACGGCCGCGGAAACGGAAGGTGAGATCGCCCGGAAGCTGCCCGAAGCGGATGAAGCGCGCAGCATGCGGGGCGACGATGCCGAGCAGAAAGATGGCGATCACCAGTGTCAGAATCCACTTCAGCATGTCGACTTGCGCTACCCTAGAAAATTGCGCATTTAAGCATGCTTCACCCGATAATCGAGCGGCAATGATAAAAACCCAAAAAATCAACGGTATCGAGGTTTTCTCATGCCATCCGGCGCACAATAGCGGTCGCCCGCCCCTGCTTTTCGTCCATGGCGCCTTTGCCGGGGGCTGGATGTGGACCGACACTTTCATGCCATATCTCGCGCAGGCCGGCTATCCCTGTCATGCGCTGTCGCTGCGCGGTCATGGCGGTAGCGACGGACATGAGCATATCGACTGGTTATCGATCGCCGATTACGTCGACGATGTTGTCGCCGTCATCGACTGGTTGGGCGATGCGCCGGTACTGATCGGTCATTCGATGGGCGGCTTCGTCATCCAGAAATACCTCGAACGCCATACCGTGCCAGGCGTCGCGCTGCTCTGCTCGGTGCCGCCGCAGGGACTGATCGCCGCCCAGTTCCATATGCTGTTCCAGAAACCGCACCTGTTCATGGATCTGAACAGCATCATGGGCGGCGACCATGCCGACAGCCAGACCCTGCGCGAAGCGCTGTTCGCCGGCGAAGTCGACGAAGCGATGCTGGCAGTCTGGATGGGACGCATGCAGTCCGAGTCGCACCGGGCACTATGGGACATGTCGATGTTCAGCCTGCCCAACCTGCATGCGATGAATCGTCCGCCGATGCTCATTCTGGGAGCCGAACACGACGTTCTGGTGCCGGCTTTCCTGGTCCAGTCAACCGGTCACAGCTATGGGCTACCGGTGCATATCTTTCGCGACATGGGCCATGCCGTGACCCATGAAAAGGAATGGCCACTCGTTGCGGCGACATTGAATGAGTGGCTCGCTCGGCTTGCGGTTTGATGTCTGAGTGAGGGATTGCAACTTTCAGGGGGTGAAGGGAACCCTCTGATCTTGCATTTACCGTTTTTTCACTCCACTATGGATCATCTTCAGCAATATACCGCCAATGGAATGACCAAAAACGACAAAACCGAAGCGTCCAACCGGATTCTCGATGCGATCCGCGCCAAGCGGGAACGCCGGACTTCGCTGGTGGGTGACATCGAGGAACTTGAAGCCGCGCTGGTCGCCGACATCGAATCCTTCGACCTCAACGAGGCCGAGCGCCAGGCGCGGCGCGAACAATTGGCCAGCATGCATGGCGGCATGAGCGATGCATCGCTGGTCTTTCCCGAAATCGTGCCGAGCGGAACCGTTCGCCATATCGATCATCCGGACAAGGGGGGCCGG
>JBFZCS010000053.1:0-16368 GCA_041307825.1 Azonexaceae bacterium | reverse complement strand
CAACGAGGTGATCGCCAACCTGGCGCTGGAGAGCCTCGGCCACCAGAAAGGCGACAATCAGTATGTCAGCCCGAACGATCATGTGAATTACGGGCAATCAACCAACGACATTTACCCGACGGCCTTCCGCCTGGCGCTGATCCTGCGCCTGGACAGCTACATGGCGGCGCTGTGCTGGCTGCAGGACGCCTTCTTCGTCAAGGGCAAGGAGTTCGCGCAGGTGCTGAAGATGGGCCGCACGCACCTGCAGGATGCGGTGCCGATGTCGCTCGGCCAGGAATTCCACGGCTGGGGAACGACCATCGGCGAGGAGGTGGCGCGCATCGCCGAGGCGCGCCAATTGCTGCATGAAGTCAATCTCGGCGCGACGGCGATCGGCACCTCGGTGACGACCGCCGCGGGCTACCCCGAACTGGTCACCCGCTACCTGTCGGAACTGACCGGCACGCAATTCGTCCTTGACGGCGATCTGGTCGAGGCGACCTCCGATACTGGCGCCTACGTCCAGTTGTCAGGGGTGCTCAAGCGCACCTCGGCCAAGCTGACCAAGATCTGCAACGACCTCCGCCTGCTCGCCTCGGGGCCGCGCTGCGGCTTCAACGAGATCAACCTGCCGCAAATGCAGCCGGGTTCGTCGATCATGCCGGGCAAGGTCAATCCGGTGATCCCCGAGGTGGTCAACCAGACCAGTTTCCTGGTGATCGGTCTCGACCTGACCGTGACGCTCGCCGCGTCGGCCGGGCAGTTGCAGCTCAACGTGATGGAGCCGGTGATCACCTTCGCGCTGTTCACGTCGATCTTCACGATGGAAAATGCCGTCAACAGCCTGCGCGTGTACTGCATCCAGGGCATCACCGCCAACGTCGAGCATTCGCGCGACCTGGTGCTCAATTCGCTTGGCATCATCACGCTGCTCAAGCCGGCGCTGGGCTACAAGCTATGCGCCGAGATCGCGCGCGAGGGCTACGAAACCGGCAAGTCGCTGCACGCCATCGTGGTCGGTGAGCGCCGCCTGATGACCGAGGCGCAGTGGGATGAGGTGTTCTCCTTCGAGAACCTGATCAGTCCGAAGTCCGGTTATTCCGTCGTGGCGGGCGGGGCTATGCCGTTGCGTCGGACTTTCGGGCGCCGCGGATCAGGAAGCGGCCGGGGTCGAGGGCGTCGACCAGGTCGCGCTCGAGCGGTAGCGGGTCGCCCTCGATGCGGCTGACCAGCAGGTCGGCCATCAACGCGGACCAGGTGATGCCGCGCGCTCCGAAACCCTGCACGCACCACAGGCCGGGCAGGCGCGGCAGGCTGTGCAGGCGGCTGTTGCTGCCGGCGGCGCTGGCGGCCGGAACCGCGCCGACGATCGGCAGGCGGTCAGGCGACAGCGGGCGGAAGCCGACGCGGCCGGTGAGCCGGTCGGGGTCGACGGCGGCGGCGAAGCCGGGCAGGGTCAGGTCGAGCTGGGCCAGGTTCTCGCGATGGTCGGCGCGTCGCTCGGCCGTCTCGTCATCGTCATAGGAGAGCGTGGCGCCGGTCAGGCAGTAGCCATCGACCGCCGGAATTGCGTAAGCGCGCCGGCTGACGACGATGGCGAGCGGCGGTGTCGCGGCGGCCGGCAAGTGGCTGACCTGGCCACGGGCAGCGATTTGCGGCAACCAGGCGAACTGGCTGAAGCGCGGGGCGGCAACGCCGCTGGCCATGACGACGACCGGGGCTTCGGCCAGTACGCCGCCATCCGCGGCCAGCGCCTGCCAGTTGGTTTTTGCCCGTTGCAGGCGGTCGACCGCGACTGCGTAACGAGCGCTGATGCGTTCGGGAAAAGCGGCCAGCGCGGCGCGGCACAGCGACGGCGGCTGCACCCAGCCGGCGTGCGGAAACCACCAGCCGCCGCCATCCACCGGCCAGTCGAGCAAGGCGCTGGCGGTGGCCGCATCGACGAATTGCACCACCTCCGGCGGCAGGCCGAGCACCGCAACAATGCGCCGTTGTTGCGCTTCATGCTCGGCGTCGCGCGCGAGATGCAGCACGCCGCAGGTTGACCAGCGGGCATCCGGCAAGCCTTGCAGCAGCAAGCGGGTAGCGAGGTAGCCGGCGCGGGTCAGGCGCGAAATGCGATTGTCGTCGGCGCTGGGCAACGGGCGCAGCATCCCGGCGAGGTTGCCGGAAGCGCCCTGGCCCGGCGCGGTATCCTGCTCCAGTACGGTGACCTGCCAGCCGGCGGCGGCCAGCCGGTGGGCGACGGTGCTGCCGGCGACGCCGGCGCCGATGACGATGGCGCGGCGCTCGCCGGGTGACGGTTGGCGATCCGGGCGCCGCGAGCGGAAACGGCCGACCAGCATCTCGCGCCGGGGCGCCAGCCCGGGGCGGCGTTCGAGATCGAATTCGACGGCGGCGAGCGCGTCGCGTACCGCCCGCGCCAGGCACCAGGTGGCCAGCATGGCACCGGGCGCGGCGAGGCGGGCGAGCGCCTTGCACGCCGGGAGCGACCACGGTTGCGGGTTGGCGGCCGGGGCGAAGGCGTCGAGATAGAAGGCGTCGACCGAAGCGTCGATCTCGCGCAAGCGGGTCGCGGCATCGCCGAAGACGAGGGTCAGGATGACCCGGTCGTCGTCGAGATGCAGGCGGTGGATGCCGGGTGTCAACGGCGGCCAGTGCTGCCGGAGCGCGGCGGCGAGCTCGGCGAATTCCGGCCAGGACTGCTGGGCGACGGCGAGATCGGCGGCGGTGAACGGGTGTTTTTCGATGGAAAGGAAATGCAGCCGGCGACAGCGCTGAGGGTCGGCGCGCCAGGCCTGCCAGGTGGCGAGAAAGTTCAGCCCGAGGCCGAAGCCGGTTTCGAGAATGACGAAGCGCTCCCGGCCCCGCCAGCGCGCCGGCAGATCGTTGCCGCCGAGAAAGACGTGCCGCGCCTGCGCCGGCCCGCCGGTGGCAGTGTGGTAAACATCGCCGTAAGCGGCGGAAAACGGGGTGCCATCCGGATTGAATTCGAGGCGGGCGGGTTGCAGCGGCATGGCGGCGATTTTAACCCGGCCGGCCGGCGCTCCCGGCTTGGCGCGCCGCGCCATGACAATTGCCGTTTTCATATCCGGGCCGCAGGTTCATAATCGGCGGGGAAATGAGGAGACCATGCGTTCACGACTGGCCCGCTACCTTCTGACCCTGATCCTGCCGTCCGGCCTGCTCAGCCTGATGTTCCTGACGTCGCTGTATCACGAAGAGCAGGCGTTGCTCAGGCTGCACCTGGAAGCAGCCGAGGAACTCCGCCTGCTGGCCGGCGCGCGTTCGCTGGCCGGCGATGTCGGGATGATCGCCAGCGATGTCCGGCTGATGGCCAGTCTGCCCAGTCTGGCGGCGGCGCTCGACAAGGGGGACGAACCGTCGCTTGCCGCCTTGACGGCTGATCTGGCGGCACTTTCCGCCAGCCGTCGCGTCTATGACCAGTTGCGCTGGATCGACGAGCGCGGCATGGAGCGGGTCCGTGTCGATTACGTCCAGAACCAGCCCTTCGTCGTCCCTGAGGAGCGACTGCAGAACAAGGCGCACCGTTATTACTTTACCGGCGCGATGCGCCTCGCGCCCGGGGAGATTTTCGTTTCGCCGCTCGATCTGAACGTCGAGCTGGATCGTGTCGAGACGCCGATCAAGGCGACACTCCGGCTCGGCATGCCGGTGCAGGATGCCGCCGGGCAGGCGCGCGGCATCATCATCGCCAATTATTTCGGCAGCTATCTGCTCGACCGGTTTTCGGAGGTTACGGAAGCCGGGGACAGCATGGAGCGCGTCAGTTTGCTCAACCGTGACGGATATTGGTTGAAGGCACCGCAATCGGCCGACGAATGGGGGTTCATGTTCAGCCGCAAGGAGCATTTCGGGACGCGCTTCCCGGAAGCCTGGACGCGGATAGCCGGGGGCGAGCGCGGACAGTTCGAGGATGCCCACGGCTTGTGGTCGTTCAGGACCTTGCGCCCGCTGGGTACGGGCATGGCTTCCGCCACCGGGTCGCCGCTGCCGGCTTCCGGCGCCTCGGCGACGCTCGGCAGTGAAGACTATGTCTGGAAACTGGTGTCGTTCATCCCCGCGCATACCTTGAAGCACACGGCAAATCGCAATCTGGTGGGATGGGCGCTGATTACGCTGCTCTTCATGGGTGCGCTGCTGGCCGGCGCTTTCGTGCTGGCCCGCGCGCAGCGCCGGCGCGACGCGCTGGCCGAGAATCTGCGCGCGCTGAACCGCCGCCTCGAGGAAAAGGTTCGCCTGCGGACCGAGGAACTCCAGCAGCAGGCGATTCGCGATCCGTTGACCGGTCTGTTCAACCGGCGCTATCTCGACGAGACGCTGCCGCGCGAAATCCACCGGGCCTTGCGCGACGAGGAGGGGTTGGCGGTGGTGATGATGGATCTCGACCACTTCAAGGCGTTCAACGACCAATGGGGGCATGAAGCGGGCGATTCGGTCCTGCTCGGGGTGGCGGAAGCGCTGCTCGACGGTCTGCGCGCTTCGGATATCGCGTGCCGCTACGGCGGCGAGGAAATCCTGATCGTCATGCCCGGCGCCGATGCCGAAGAGGCGGTCAGGCGGATTTCGGCTATTTCGGCGCAGGTGAGCAACATGGGTGCCCGCGTCATGGGTCGCAATCTGCCGCCGGTCACTTTCTCGGCCGGTGTGGCGACGGTTCCCGAACATGGCGACAATGCCGAAATGCTGATTCGCGCGGCCGATCGCGCACTGTACATGGCCAAGGAAACCGGCCGTGATCGCGTGGTGGTCGCCCGGGCGCCGGGTTCAGCGGACTAGTTTTGTTTGCCGTGTTGTTCGAGGTATTCGCGGAAGACGTCGACCAGGACCAGTACGCGGGGATCCGAGGCTCTGGATTTCGTTCACATGGGAACGATGTGCAAGACCGCTTGCAACGTCGTATCGGCAAGCGCAGCCTCACATCACTCGGGACGCATTTGGGGGAACAGAATGACGTCACGGATCGCCGCTGCATCGGTCAGCAGCATGATCAGGCGGTCGATGCCGATGCCGCAGCCGCCGGTCGGTGGCAGGCCGTATTCGAGGGCACGGATGAAGTCGGCGTCGTAGTACATCGCTTCCTCGTCGCCGGCCTCCTTGGCCTTGGCCTGTTCGGCAAAGCGGGCGGCCTGGTCTTCGGCATCGTTCAGCTCGGAGAAGCCGTTGGCGATCTCGCGGCCGACGATGAACAGCTCGAAACGCTCGGTGATATCCGGGTTGCTGTCCGAGGCGCGGGCCAGCGGGCTGACTTCGACCGGGTAGTCGATGATGAAGGTCGGCTCCCAGAGTTGAGCTTCGGCGGTTTCCTCGAAGAACATCAGTTGCAGCGTGCCGAGTCCCGGCGTGCCCTTCATCTCGACCTTGCGCGCGGCGAGCTGTTCGCGCAGCCAGCCGGCGTCGGTAAGCTGGGTGTCGCTGTATTGTGGGCAGAAGTGCTTCACCGCCTCGACCATGGTCATGCGGTGAAATGGCCTGGAGAGGTCGAGTTCGCGCCCCTGATAGTGAAAGACTTCGCGGCCCAGGGCCTCGCGTGCGGCGTGGCGCAGCAGGCCTTCGGTGAAATCCATCAGGCTCCGGTAATCGGCATACGCCTCGTAGAACTCCATCATCGTGAATTCCGGGTTGTGGCGCGGGCTGAGGCCTTCGTTGCGGAAGTTGCGGTTGATCTCGAAGACCTTCTCGAAGCCGCCGACGACCAGACGCTTCAGGTAAAGCTCGGGGGCGATGCGCAGGAACTGCTGCATGTCGAGCGCGTTGTGGTGGGTGACGAAAGGCTTGGCCGAGGCGCCGCCGGGGATCGGGTGCATCATCGGCGTCTCGACCTCGAGGAAGCCGTGCCCGGACATGTAGTTGCGGATCGAGGCGACGATGCGGCTGCGGGCGAGGAAGGTGAAGCGGGTTTCCTCGTTCATGATCAGGTCGACGTAGCGCTGGCGGTACTTCAGTTCCTGGTCGGCCAGGCCGTGGAACTTGTCCGGCAACGGGCGCAGCGACTTGGTCAGCAGGCGGATTTCGGCGGCCTGGATGGTCAGTTCGCCGGTCTTGGTCTTCATCAGGGTGCCGACGACGCCGAGGATGTCGCCGAGATCCCAGGTCTTGAAGTCGGCATAGACATCCTCGCCGAGCCGGTCGCGGGTGACGTAGATCTGGATACGGCCGGAGAGATCCTGCAGCGTCGCGAACGAGGCCTTGCCCATGACGCGCTTGAGCATCATGCGCCCGGCCACCTTGACCTCGACCGGCAGGCCTTCCAGTTCTTCGGCAGTCTTGTCGCCGTAGCCATCAAGCAACTTGAGCGCGGTGTTCTCGCGCTGGAAGTCGTTGGGGAAGGCTTTCCCGGTCTTGCGCCATGCGGTGAGCTTGGCGCGGCGCTCGGCGATGAGCTGATTTTCGTCTTGCTGGACCGGGGTTTGCTGTTCGGCGTCGGACATTTTTGTTCCTTGGAAACGGGGGGTTGCCGTCAGGGGGCGTAGAACCTTGGATTTTCGCCGATTTAGCACCTTCTGGACAAGGTTGCCGCTGATTTTTAAGGGCTGCTGGTGGGATAATCCGTGCCATCAACCGTTCGAGACCCGCTGAATGCACCCTACGATTTTCGATACCCCGGTCATCAATGTGCTGATGCACTGGTTTTCCCGAATGACATTGCGGCTGACCGGGTGGCGGGTGGTCGGCGGGGCGCCGACCGTCCCGAAGTATGTGCTGATCGCCGCGCCGCATACCAGCAACTGGGATTTTCCGGTGGCCCTGATGGTTTGTTTCGCGCTGCGTCTCAGGGTCTATTGGATGGGCAAGGACAGCCTGTTCCCGCCGCTGCTCGGCGGCGTGATGCGCTGGCTGGGCGGCATCCCGGTCAACCGTGCGCGCTCGGGAAATCTGGTGCAGGCGACGGTCGATGCCTACAACAGCAACGCGCGCCTGATCGTGATCGTGCCGCCCGAGGGCACGCGCAGCAAGGTCACGCAGTGGAAGACCGGGTTCTACTACATCGCCCAGGGCGCCGGCGTGCCGATTGCGCTCGGCTACCTGGATTTCCGCAAAAAGGAAGCCGGCCTTTCCCGGATGTTTCAACCCAGCGGCGATATCGTGGCGGACATGGTCGAGATTCAGGCGTTCTATGCCGGGATCAGCGGAAAGAATCCCGGCAAGTTCGACGGTGGAGCGGCGCCGGAGAAATAATTGCGGCTAGCGCGGGCGAGGCTTCGCTGAGGTTTTCCTGGCGCCGGGTTTTGCCGTCTGGCGCCGGGTGCCCGGGCCAGGGGCGGCGAAGCCGACCCAGTTGTCCGGAATTCCCTTGGCCGCTCTGCCGCCGGCGGCCTTTGGCGGCTTGGGCTTTTTCGGCTTTTTGACCGGTTGACCGGCGGCATTGGTCAGCGGGACACGATGGTCCGGTTCGAAGCCCGGTTCTTCCTCGCGTTCCAGCGTCTGCCGGGTCAGGGCTTCGATGGCGCCCAGCAGCCCGACCTCGTCGGCGCAGACCAGCGAGATCGCTTCGCCGCTGGCGCCGGCGCGGCCGGTGCGGCCGATACGGTGGATGTAGTCTTCGGCGACGATCGGCAGGTCGAAATTCACCACTTGCGGCAGGTCGTCGATATCGAGGCCGCGGGCCGCGACATCGGTGGCTACCAGAATCTGCACTTCGCCGGCCTTGAAGCGTTCGAGCGCGCGCAGGCGGGCCGGCTGCGGCTTGTCGCCATGGATGGCGTCAGCGCCGATCCGTTTCGCCTGTAGGGTGGCGACCAGTAGCTCGGCACCCTTGCGTGTCTTGACGAAGACCAGCACCTGGCCCCAGCGCCGGTCCTTGAGCAGATGGCAGAAGAGTTCCGCCTTGCGCTTCTTGTCGACCGGCACTACCCACTGCCGGACACTCTGCGCGGCGGTGTTGCGCGGGCTGGCCTCGATGGCCAGCGGATCCCTGAGCAGCGCGCTGGCCATTGTCCGGATGGCATCGGAAAAGGTGGCCGAAAAGAGCAGCGTCTGGCGACGTTTTGGCAAGGCGGCGAACACGGCGTCGAGCTCGCGCGAAAAGCCGAGATCGAGCATGCGATCGGCTTCGTCGAGCACCAGAACCTGCAGCTGGCCGAACTTGATCGCGTTCTGCCGGTAGAGGTCGAGCAGGCGGCCGGGGGTGGCGACGACGATATCGATCCCCTTGCGCAGCGCCATCATCTGCGGATTGATGCTGACTCCGCCATAAACCGCATAGCTGCGCAGCGGCAGGTCTTGGCCGTAGGCGCGGAAACTTTCATGGACCTGCTCGGCCAGTTCGCGGGTCGGCGTCAGGACCAGCGCACGCACCGAATTGCCGGCCACCGGCGGCCCCTCGGCGGCCAGTCGCTGCAGCATGGGGAGCGCGAAGGCGGCGGTCTTGCCGGTGCCGGTCTGCGCCGCCGCCATCAGGTCGCGTCCGGCCAGGACGGCGGGAATCGCCTTGCTCTGAACCGGCGTCGGCGTGCGGTAGTCAAGCGTTTCGAGGGTGTCGATCAGCGGCGCGGTCAGGCCGAGCGAGGCAAAGGTCATGAGGTCAGGAAACCCGGGGCGAGATCATTGACCATCAGCGCGGGTCGAATAATGGATGGCCAGCCAGATGGTCGGCTGTTCAGGTGTTGTCCAGTCAACCCGGTGGCGGCGATGCGGGGCGATGTCGACGAAATCGCCGGCCTTGAGCTGGCGCGCGTCGGTCTCGTCGGCGAAGCGCAACCGGGCAGCGCCCTGGATCAGCAGCACCCATTCGCCTTCCGGCTGGTCGTACCAGAAACCTTCCGGGCTGCACTGGCCGGTCGAGACGATGCGCTCGATGCGCAGGCCCGGCCGGGTGAGCAGTTCCGAAAATTGCTCGCTTTTTGCGGTCGACCGCGCCCCGGAGGAAGTCCCCTTGGGGGACGGCAGACCGGCAAAAATGCTGTCCATCAGGCGTGCGCCCTGGGCAGATGCCGCTTCAGCCAGGTAACGGCATCGTCCACGTAGGTGAAGACGACGGGGATGACCAGCAGGCTGAGGAAGGTCGAGGTGATCAGGCCGCCGATGACTACGATCGCCATCGGCGCCCGGAAGCTGGGGTCGGTGCCGAGACCGATGGCGATCGGCAGCATGCCGGCGCCCATCGCGACGGTGGTCATGATGATCGGTCGGGCGCGCTTGCGGCAGGCGTCGAGCAGGGCGCTCCAGCGGTCGAGGCCGTGGTCGCGGCGGGCGAGCACCACGTAATCGACCAGCAGGATCGAGTTCTTGGTGGCAATGCCCATGAGCATGATCAGCCCGATCATCGAGGGCATCGACAGGGCCGTCGAGGTGATGAACAGCGCCAGGAAGGCGCCGGGCACCGAGAGCACCAGCGCCGCGAGGATGGTCAGCGGTTGCACGAAATCCCTGAACAGCAGGACCAGCACGACGTAGATGCAGAGCACCCCGGTCAGCATCGCCAGCCCGAAGCTCTGGAACAGTTCGCCCATCGCCTCGGCATCGCCGACCGTGGTTTGCAGGATGCCGGGCGGCAGTTGGCTGAGGCTGGGCAGCGCCAGCGCAAGTTTTTCCACTTCGCCAAGTGGCAACTGGTTGAGCTCGATCTCGAAATTGATGTTGCGCAGGCGGTCGTAGCGGTCGATCTCGGCCGGGCCGCCGGTGATCGACAAGGTGGCGACGTTGGCGATCATCACCGGGCCGTTCTTGCCGGGTACGGTCAAGCGCTCGAGCAGGCCCAGATCCTGGCGCGCTTCCGGCGGCAGCTTGACGACGATGGGAATCTGGCGCTGGGCGAGGTTGAGCTTGGCAATGTTCTGGTCGTAGTCGCCGGCCGTGGCGATGCGCAGCGTGTCGGCAATCGCTGCCGAAGTGACGCCGAGATCGGCCATGCGTGCGAAATCCGGGCGTACCACCAGTTCCGGGCGGACCAGGCTGGCAGTCGAGGTGACCGCGCCGATGCCGGGAATCGAACGCAGTTCCCGTTCGACGGTACGGGCATGCTCGGCGAGCAGGGCACCGTTCTCGCTGGCCAGTACCAGCACGTACTTTTCGCTGGAACCGCCGAAACCGACCTTGACCTGGACGCCGGGCAGCACCGCCAGCGCCTCGCGCAATTGGCGCTCCACCGTCTGCTTCCTGACGCCGCCGCGCTCGCTGCGTGGCGTCATGTTGATCGTCAGGGTCGCCTTGCGCACCTCGGCGGCGCCGCGCGGGGCAAAGGGGTCGCTGCCGGCCGCGCCGCCGCCGACGGCGGTGTACACCATCCTCACATAGGGGTTCTGGTCGACGATGCGCCGCGCTTCTTCGGCGGCGGCGAGCGCTTCCTTGAAGGTGCTGCCGGGCGGCAGCGAAATATAGACCTGGGTTTGCGACAGGTCGTCGGGCGGCAGGAAGCCGGTCGGTAGCAGAGGAACCAGGGCGAAGGAGCCGAAGAAGAAGACCATGGCGGCGATCGTCGTCTTGATCCGGTGCTTCAGGCACCAGGCTGCCCAGCCGATGTAGACCGCCATCCAGCGTGGTTCGTGATGCTCTTCCCTGGGTGGCCTGAGGATGTAGGCGGCCATCATCGGCGTCAGCATGCGGGCGACGACCAGCGAGAAAAACACGGCAATCGCCGCGGTCCACCCGAACTGGACGAAGAATTTCCCCGGCACGCCGCTCATAAAGGCGGTCGGCAGGAAGACGGCGATCAGCGTGAAGGTGGTGGCGATCACCGCCATGCCGATTTCGTCGGCTGCTTCCATGGCCGCCTGATAGGGCGTCTTGCCCATGCGCAGGTGGCGGATGATGTTTTCGATCTCGACGATGGCATCGTCGACCAGGACGCCGACCACCAGCGACAGCGAGAGCAGGGTGACGACATTGAGCGAGAAGCCCATGAGATACATCACGGCGAAGGTCGGGATGATCGACAGCGGCAAGGCGGTGGCGGAAACGATGGTGGCCCGCCAGTCGCGCAGGAAGAGCCAGACGACGATGACGGCCAGCACCGCGCCTTCGATCAGCAGCACCATCGAGCCTTCGAAGTTCTCGACCACCGGATCGACGAAATTGAAAGCCTCGGTGATGGTGATGTCCGGGTGCTCGGCCTTGAGTTTCTGCAGCGTGGCGCGCACGCCATCGGTGACATCGACCTCGCCGGCGCCCCGGGCGCGGACGACTTCGAAGCCGACCACCTGCTTGCCATTGAGGAGCGCCGCGCTGCGTTGTTCGGTGACGGTGTCGCTGACCGTGGCGAGCTCGCTGAGGCGCAGGCGGCGGCCGTCGGCGAGCGCAATCTCCATGGCGCCGAGTTCTTCAGCCGATTGCACGGTGGCGATGGTGCGCACCGATTGCTCGATGCCGCCAACGTCGGCGCGGCCCCCCGAGCCTTCCTGCTGGATCTGGCGCAACTGGCGCGAGACATCGGCTGCCGTGGCGCGTAGCGCGAGCATGCGGGCCGGGTCGAGTTCGACGCGAATTTCGCGGGTGACGCCGCCGACGCGCGCCACCGCACCCACCCCGCGCACGCTAAGCACGGCCTTGGTGACGGTGTTGTCGACGAACCACGACAGCGCCTCGTCGTCCATCCGGCTCGACGCCACGGTGTAGGTGAGAATTGGCGCCCCGGCCAGGTTGACCCGCGAAATCACCGGATCACGCAGGTCGCCGGGCAGGTCGGCGCGGATGCGGGAAACGGCGTCGCGGACGTCGTCTACCGCTTCCTGCGTCGGCTTTTCGAGGCGGAATTCGACCGTGACGATGGCCGTGCCGTCCTGGACCTTGGTGTAGATATGCTTGATGCCCTGCAGCGTGGCGACCGAATTTTCGATCTTGCGCGCCACTTCGGTTTCCATCTGCGCCGGCGCCGCGCCCGGCAGGGTGGCGGTGACGCTGACGGTCGGCAGGTCGATGTCGGGGAACTGCTGGACCTTCATGCCCTTGAACGCCATCGCCCCCAGCAGGGTGAGCATCAGGAACAGCAGCACCGCCGGAATCGGGTTCCGGATCGACCAGGAGGAAACGTTCATGGCTGCGCTTTGGTCGCTGGCTGAGCGGCGACGATGCGCACGGTGTCGCCATCGGCGAGGAAGCCGGCGCCACTGGCCACCACCTGTGCTGCGGCATTCAGCCCGGTTACCTCGATGTGCTGTTCGCCGTCGCGCCGCCCGGTGCCGACCTTGGTCTGGATGACCTTGGCCGTGTTGTCCGGCCCTTGTTCGATGCGGAAGACGTAGGCGAATCCCTCACGTAGCAGGACCGCCGATTGCGGCAGGGTCAGCGCCGGGCGTTGGCCGAGCTGGAATTCGCCGCGCGTGAACATGCCGGCGCTCAGTGCCTTGGCGGCTTCAGGTGGCAGATCCACGTAGACGATGCCGTTGCGCGTTTGGGGGTCGACGGTCGGTGCGACGGTGCGGACCGTGCCGCTGACCGCGATGCCGTTCGGACTTTCCAACTTGACCGGCTGGCCGGGCTGCAGGCGGGCCAGTTCGCTGGCGGTGACCTCGGCCCGCCATTCCAGCCGGCCGCCGCGAATCAGACGGAACAGTTCTTCGCCGGATTGCGTCAGCGAGCCGACGGTGGCGCTGCGCACCGAGATGATGCCGTCGTCGGGTGCGATCACGCTCGCCTTGGAGCGCCGCAGTTCGGCCGACTTCAGCCGGGCCTTGGCGGCGTTCAGGCGGGCCAGCGCGGTTTCGGCGGCGGTCTGCGTCTGGATGCCTTGCTGCGCGCTGTAGAAACCCTTTTCCCGTAGTTGCCGGGCGCGCTCGTTGATGGCCCGTGCTTCGGCCAGCGTCGCTTCTGCTTCGGCGACTGCCGCCTTGCTTTCGGCTAGTTCGCTATCCACCGCGTCGCTGGCGATGCGCGCCAGCACGTCGCCCTGCTTCACCATGTCGCCGACATTGGCCCTTACCTCTGTGATCCGGTAGTTGCTGATCTCCGGGCCGATGACGGCTTCCTGCCAGGCAGCGACATTGCCGCTGGCCGACAGCGTCCGTGGCCAGTCGCGCAGTTGCGGCGTGGTGACGGTGACGGTCAGGGCGGGTTTGGAAAGCGCGGCAGGGGCCGGGGGCGGCTTGTCCCCGCAGCCGATCAGCCCGGTTGTGGCCAGTGCGGCGAGCAGTGCAGCGATTTTCTTGTTCATGGGTATTTTATTGCCTGCAGAATCTGCATTGAAAAATCCGGGAAGGATTGGTTCCCGGCTTTTGGCATTTTCGTCAGACCCCCTGCTTCAGGCTGGCCTCGATGAAGCCGTCGAGGTCGCCGTCGAGTACAGCCTGGGTGTTGCCGGTTTCGAAACTGGTGCGCAGATCCTTGATGCGCGACTGGTCGAGCACGTAGGAGCGGATCTGGTGGCCCCAGCCGATGTCGGACTTGGTGTCTTCCAGCTTCTGCTGCTCGGCCTGCTGCTTGCGCAGCTCGTGCTCGTAGAGGCGCGCGCGCAGCATCGTCCAGGCTTCGTCGCGGTTGCGGTGCTGCGAACGGTCGTTCTGGCACTGGACGACGATGCCGGTCGGCACGTGGGTCAGGCGCACGGCCGAGTCGGTCTTGTTGATGTGCTGGCCGCCGGCGCCGGAGGCGCGGTAGGTGTCGGTGCGCACGTCGGCCGGGTTGATGGCGATTTCGATGGAATCGTCAACTTCCGGATAGACGAAGACCGAGGTAAAGCTGGTATGGCGGCGGGCGTTGGAATCGAACGGCGATTTGCGCACCAGGCGGTGGATGCCGGTTTCAGTGCGCAGGGTGCCGTAGGCGTAGTCGCCGGAGAACTTGATAGTGGCCCCCTTGATGCCGGCGACGTCGCCTTCGGATTCCTCCATGACTTCCACGGTGAACCCCTTCTTTTCGCCGAATTTCAGGTACATGCGCAACAGCATCGACGCCCAATCCTGGGCTTCGGTACCACCGGCGCCGGCCTGGATTTCGAGGAAGCAGGGCATCGGGTCGGACGGATTGTTAAACATGCGGCGGAATTCGAGGGCGGCGAGCTTTTGCTCGAGGCCGGCGTTGTCGGCTTCCACCGAAAGCAGGGTGTCCTCGTCGTTGTCGTCCTTGCCCATGGCGAACAGTTCGCGGCCGTCGTTAATGCCGTTGTCTACCGCCTCGAGGACGAGGACGATGTCTTCCAGCGATTTCTTTTCGCGGCCCAGTTCCTGGGCGCGTTTCGGATCGTCCCAGATCCTGGGGTCTTCCATTTCCTGGTTGAGGAGGGTCAGGCGTTCGCGCTTGTGATCGTAGTCAAAGATACCTCCGCAGCTCGGCGGCGCGCTGCGCCAGGTCGTCGAGCTTGTAGGAGATGCTGTTGAGGTGTTCGGCTTCCATGTTGCGCTTTCCGTAATGTCGCAAAGCGGCAATTATAGCCGGCGCCGCCCGGCGTGGATTGACTGGCTCTACCCGGGCGCGGATACTTGGCTCCGCGCCGCCCGGTGCGCCACTTCCATTCCCCCGGAATCGCCCAAATGCTAAAGAAACTCGCTTCCTTCCCCGGAATTTCCGGGCCGGTCGTCACCATTGTCATGGATGGCTACGGCCTGCCCAAAAATGACACCGGCAGCGCCATCGCCGCCGCCCGCAAGCCGACGCTCGACCGCCTGTTCGCCGCCTATCCGAACATTCGCCTGCGCGCCCACGGCACGGCGGTCGGCATGCCGTCAGACGACGACATGGGCAATTCCGAGGTCGGCCACAATGCCATCGGCGCCGGGCAGATCTATAGCCAGGGCGCATCGCTGGTGGCTGACGCGATCGCCAGCGGCGCCATCTGGCAGGGCGAGGCCTGGCAACAGATCATCGCCGGTGCAAAAGCCGGGCGCGGCGTGATCCATTTCATCGGCCTGTTCTCGGACGGCAACGTCCATAGCCACATCGACCACCTCAAGGCGATGATCGTCCGGGCACGAGCCGAAGGCGTCAGGACGGTGCGCATCCACACCCTGCTTGACGGCCGCGACGTCCCGGAAACCAGTGCCCTCGACTATGTGGCGCCGTTCGAGGCTTTCCTCGCCGAGCACAGTGTGGATGGCTTTGACGCCCGCATCGCCTCGGGCGGCGGTCGCCAGCACATCACGATGGACCGCTACGACGCCAACTGGGCCATGGTCGAAAAGGGCTGGCGCACGCATGTGCTCGGCGAAGGCCAGCAGTTCGCCAATGCGACTGCCGCGGTCAACGGGCTGCGCGCGCAGAATCCGGGAACCATCGACCAGGACCTGCCACCGTTCGTGATCGGCGACAACGGTCAGCCGGTCGGTGCCATCGCGGATGGCGATTCGGTCGTCTTCTTCAATTTCCGCGGCGACCGCGCCATCGAGATCACGCGCGCCTTCGAGGATGCGGATTTTGCCAGGTTCGATCGCGTTCGCGCGCCAAAAGTCACCTATGCAGGCATGCTGCAATATGATGGCGACCTCAAGCTGCCGCGGCGCTTCCTGGTCGCGCCGCCGGCGATTGCCAACACTACCGGCGAATGGTTCAGCAAGGCCGGCATCGCCCAGTTCGCCTGTTCCGAAACCCAGAAGTTCGGCCATGTCACCTATTTCTGGAACGGCAACCGCTCCGGCAAGTTCGCCGGCGAAACCTGGCAGGAAGTGCCGAGCGACGTCGTGCCCTTCGAGCAGCGGCCGTGGATGAAGGCGGCGGAAATCGCCGACGCGATGATCGAAGCCTTGAAAAGCGGACGCTACAGGACGCTGCGCTGCAACTTCGCCAACGGCGACATGGTCGGCCATACCGGCAATTTCCAGGCGGCGACGCTGGCCATCGAAGCGGTCGACCTCTCGCTGGCGCGCATCCTGCCGGTGATCGACGCAATGGGCGGTGTGGCGTTGATCACTGCCGACCACGGCAACGCCGACGAGATGTATGAACTGGACAAGAAAACCAGGGAGCCGGCCCGGAATCCGGACGGCTCGTTCAAGGCCAAGACGGCGCACACGCTGAATCCGGTGCCGCTGATCCTTTATGACAACAGCAGCGGCGGCAAGCTGGGCCTGAGGCAGACCGATACTGCCGGGTTGTCCAACATCGCCGCGACCGTGGCCAACCTGCTCGGGCTGGAAAAGCACCCGGACTGGGACGAAAGCTTGCTGGAAGTCAGGTAGATTCCATCCCGGACGATACGTCCACTCCGGCGGCACGAGAAAAATGGGCGCCTTGCGGCGCCCATTTGATTACTGCACGACAGCGACTTGAAGTCAGGCGAAGTTGGCTTCAGCGAACGACCAGTTGACCAGGTTGTTCAGGAAGGTCTCGACGAACTTCGGACGCAGGTTGCGGTAGTCGATGTAATAGGCGTGTTCCCAGACGTCGACGCAGAGCAGCGCCTTGTCTCCGGTGGTCACCGGGGTGCCGGCGGCGCCCATGTTGACTATGTCGACAGAACCGACGGCTTTCTTGATCAGCCATGTCAAGCCGGAACCGAAG
>JBFZCS010000052.1:0-9298 GCA_041307825.1 Azonexaceae bacterium | reverse complement strand
CTTCCGATCTCGGTTTCGTCGGGGTGCGCAATTTCGACGACACCATCTTCAAGACCAATCTCGAGGCCGCCGTGACCATCGCCCGCCAACTGCGCTTGCGGAACCTTGGCGGCATCATCATTGTCGATTTCATCGACATGGAAAACGAGGAGCACCGGAGCGCCGTGCTGGAAGAATTCAACAAGGCCTTGGCCCGCGACCACACGCGGCTGACAGTCAATGGCTTCACCGCGCTAGGCCTGGTCGAGATGACGCGCAAGCGCACCCGCGAGTCACTTGCCCATGTGCTCTGCCAGCCCTGCCCGACCTGCGGCGGGCGTGGTGAGGTCAAGACGGCGCGTACCGTCGCTTACGAAATCCTGCGCGAACTGTTGCGCGAGGCGCGCCAGTTCAACGCCCGCGAATACCGGGTGCTGGCCGGCCCGGCCGTGGTCGACCTCTTTCTCGACGAAGAATCGCAGGCGCTGGCCATGTTGTCCGATTTCATCGAAAAGCCCGTCTCGTTGCAGTCCGAGCCGAGCTATTCGCCCGAGCAGTACGACATCGTTCTGATGTAATCACAACAAAGGAGATAACTCATGACCCCGGATTCGGAATTCGAAAGCCTTGTTCCAGCGCAATCCTTCAACCGCCGCAATTTCATCGTGACCAGCCTGGGTGCGGGTTTTGCCCTTGCCGTGCAGCCGGTGATGGCGCAGACGGCAATCAGGACCGATGACATCGGGCTGCTGGCCGGCGAAGTCAAGGTGCCGGTCAAGGATGGCGAAATGGTCGCCTATCGCGCCGTGCCCAAGGAGGCCGTGAAAGCGCCAGTCGTTCTCGTCATTTCCGAAATTTTCGGGGCGCATGAACACATCAGGGATGTCTGTCGCCGTCTCGCCAAGCTTGGCTACTGCGCCATCGCGCCTGAGCTCTTCGCGCGCCAGGGCGACCCGCGCCAGATTTCAAGCATTCCGGACATTCTCGCCAAGATCACCAGCAAGACGCCGGATGCGCAAGTGATGAGCGACCTCGACGCGACCGTCGCCTGGGCAACGAAGCAAGGTGCCGATACGGATCGTCTGGGAATCACAGGTTTCTGCTGGGGTGGCCGCATCACGTGGCTTTACTGCGCGCACAATCCCCAGGTCAAGGCCGGCGTGGCCTGGTATGGACGCCTGGTTGGCGACGTCAACGAGTTCACGCCACGGCATCCCATCAACATCGTCGGGGAGTTGAAAGCGCCGGTGCTCGGTTTGTATGGTGGTCTTGACACCGGAATTCCGCTGGAGACGGTCGAAGCGATGGAGAAAGCATTGAAAACAGGCAGCGCCGCCGCACGCTTGTCGGAAATTCATGTCTACGACAACGCGCCGCATGCTTTCCACGCCGATTACCGCCCGAGCTTCAGCAAGGCAGAGGCGGAGGACGGCTGGAAGCGGATGCAGGCCTGGTTCGACAGGATGAAAGCCTGAGGCGGGTTCGGCGAAGCCTCGCTTCGTGCTACGCTTCGCTGCTCCCCAAAATAACGCACGAACATGACTGCTGACGACCAGAAACCCGAACCGACCATCGATGCGCGCGCGCTGCTGAAAGACATCCAGACGCGCCACGACGTATTTCGCAATTTCAGCCCGCTGGCGATCGGCATCGACAAGCAACTTCTGGCGCAACAGCCCGAACTGAATCGCAAGGCGTTGCGCATGGCGTTGCGCAGCCACACCATGTCGACGCGCTACCTGAAAGAGATGGAAAAAGCCGCGGTTCGCCTGAACCTCGACGGAACTGCCGCCGGCGAAGTCACCGAGGATGCGCGCACGCATTCCGCGGAACTGCTGCGCGAACGTTTCAAGAAGCAGGCCGAGCAGCGCAAGGCCGAGCAGGAGGCGGCGCGAGCCGAGCAGGAAGCAGCCAAAGCCGAACAGCGCCGCCAGGAAAAACTCAGCCAGCTCACCGAGAAGTTCGGCCGCAAGGCGAACTGAACGGCTTCGTCGATTGCACTGAAAACGGAAAAGGCCTGCGCCTAGACGCAAGCCTTTGGGTTTCTGGTGGGGCGTGACAGATTCGAACTGTCGACCTACGGATTAAGAGTCCGCTGCTCTACCAGCTGAGCTAACGCCCCAGATTCCCGAAACGACTGGTGGGTCGGCCGAGATTCGAACTCGGGACCAACGGATTAAAAGTCCGCTGCTCTACCGACTGAGCTACCGACCCGACCTTGGGAGCGCGGATTATAGGGACGCGGGGAAGGGCTGTCAACGAACAGGGCGCCGTGCAGGCGGGCGGATTGCCGCGATAACTTTCTGTTATTTGTCCTGTTTTCCGGAATTCTTCTAAAATGTGGTCGGCTCGCCGGTTCGTGTCGAGAATTCGGCGTATTCCCCATTCAGACGGAGAAAAGTAATGAATAAAGAAGACATTTCGCGCTGGCAGGACCTTATCCTGACAACCGCTACCGAGTTGGGCCTCAAGGTGCTGGCGGCGGTCGCATTCTGGGTGATCGGCCGCTGGTTGATCGGTGTCGCGGTCAGCATGGTGCGTGCGTCTCTTGAACGTCAGAAAGTTGATCCGACCGTGCTGCGTTACGTCGGCTCGATCGTCACGGTGACCTTGAATATCCTGCTGGTGGTCGGAATTCTTGGCTATTTCGGGATCCAGACCACGACTTTCGCCGCCCTGATTGCCGCAGCCGGCGTGGCTATTGGCTTGGCATGGTCGGGCTTGCTCGCGCATTTCGCGGCGGGCGCCTTCCTGGTGGTGTTGCGGCCGATGAAAGTTGGCGATTTCGTGACGGTGGCGGGTGTCACCGGAACCGTAACCGAACTTGGGTTGTTTACGACTATTATCAATACGCCGGATAACGTGCAGACGATCATCGGCAATAACAAGGTTTTCGGCGACACGATCCAGAATTTCACGCACAACGCTTTCCGTCGCGTCGACCTGAAATGCCAGCTTTCCGGCGCGGCCGACCATCAGGCGGCGATGGCCCTGTTGCGCGAGAAGATCGCGACGATCCCGAACGTGCTGCCCGAGCCGAAGGTGGACGTCGAGATTCTCGATTTCACGCTGGTCGGTCCGGTGCTGGCGGTGCGTCCGTATTGCCACAACGACAACTACTGGCAGGTCTATTTCGACACCAACAGGATGATTCGCGAGGCGCTTGGAGAGGCCGGCTTCCCGGCGCCGATGCCAGCGCAGAGCGTGATCGTCACACAGGCTGCCTGACGCCCGATCGGTCGTTCAAGATAAAGCCCGCGAAAAGCGGGCTTTTTTGTTGGTCGACCGCAACAGGCGGTACCGTACTCAACCTAGGCGGCGGCAGATTTCCGTGTGTATCCCAAAGTCATCAGGGCAGACCAAGGTTCTTGGTTTGGTGGCAGTGTGTTCGATCGGCAGGCTGGCAAATATGGTGTCAAACGTAAAATTGATATTTCCGGCAAAGGGCCTGGCCAGACCAACAACTAGAATCAGTTGCATCCCGTTATTCCTTTGCGCCATGGTTCAGTAGCATCTGAACGAAGGCTTCATTATTCATGCGTTTGGCCCAAAAAAGAGGAGTTTTCCCACTGGCATCTCTGGCGTTCACATCAGCGCCGCGATTCAAAAGAAGCTCAGCCACCGGCATGGCGGAACTCATGACTGCATTCTTTAGAATTGGGGCTCCGTTTGCCATAATCTCATTAGGGCTTGTGCCGCGATTTAGATATTCATTTACCGTAGGCACGTCACCACGTTGTATGGCGGTCAACAAGCTCGAACCCAGCGGTATTTGTTGTCTCGGTACAAGGGGCGGCGCACTGTCATTTCTTGCTTGGACAGGTTCCTGCATACGAGCGGCCTGTTCGCGACTTGGAGAAGCGATCCCGGTGGAGTGATCCCGGCCCGCCATGCTGGGCGAGACGCTTGAATCCGCAGGCTTTTCGTGCTGAAGCGAAGCGACAGGTGTTCCACGCGTTTTCGCCTGATCAAACTGTAGCGGCCGAGCCCCCCTTTGTTTTTGACCACCTGAATCCGAAGCCTTGTTTGGCGGCAACCCTTGATCACCAGCCTCATCAGTAGCCGACGATGAGGGCAAGGCAGTTTTCTTGAATGATTCTGCTTCTGTACGGGCTTTATCGCGAATGCTCTCCTTGTTGCGCTCGAAGATCGATTTGGCGGCTTCGTAGTCGGAACCGGAAAACGCATAGTTCTTGCAGCGCGCATTGTAATCAGCGCTATCTGATAGAAAAGAAGTGGGCGCCGGCATATTGGATCCGGAAAGGATATTGCCAATTACGTTCACCCTGTATTCATTTGTCAGACAATAATAAATTTCCTCCTTGGAAAACGGCCTTCGCTCCGGGCTCTCAGCTTGTGGCATTGCCGGTTTGATTGATGCAATCGGCTCGCTACGCGTTGACTCACCGGGCGTTTGGCTTGACGGAGGCGATTGCAATGGAGTTCGAACGTGGATCGACGAATTGTCGCCATCTTGATTGCCAAGAAATGTCAGCAGGGCGGTTCCCAAGGCAACCGCGACAATCCAGATGATCCAGAGCCGCCATCCGGAAGCAGTCTTCAAGAAGTGGGCTTCGGGAGTTGTGTGCGCCGCGTTCTGACTGTTCTGGCTCTGGATGTCAATGCTGCTGCTTGAAGGTTGAGGATTTGCGCTACCGTCTTCCGTCGTCCCGATGCGCTTGTCGCGTTCGCACCTGAAACAGGGCAACCCAGCGAAATGAATATGCTCCGGATCGTTTGGATGTTCTTTGCAGGTGACATATTTTGCCTTCTCGCGCAGGCCCCGCAGAACATCTTCCCATTCCTGGACCGTTGGCCTCCCTTTTCCTTCCCGAAAGGCTCTATCAAACATCTGCCTTAATGAAACCGGCAAGCAATCGTGCACGGACTGGGGGGATGGGGCTATTGCCGGATTGGGATGGAGTCCATAGGGGTAGTAGCCCGCTTCGACGCGTGCATCATCCCCTTCGGCTTCATGCCAGCCTTTGTTGGTGGTTCCGGAGAACGGAGAAATTCCGTAATTGAATAATCGAAACAGGCCAGCCGCCAGCGCGAAGCAGTCCTGCGCCTCAGTCAGGTCGGCTGTGACCCCCTTGCTCTTCAGTGCTTCCGGTGCGACATAGCCCCTGGAGAGATGTGTTGCAGGGTAGTAGTTTCCATTGTTTGAAATGACGGCATAGCTATCGCAATCGAGAAGGGTAACCTGGCCGCCATTTCTGTTTGCCAGTATGTTTTCCGGCTTGAAATCAATGAAGTAGACATGCCTGAGGTGCAATTCGCCCAGCAACTTGCAGAGATTGATTGCAATCGCCACTTTTCGTGGGAGTGCAAGCCTGTGCGCATCAAGACCCTTCGCCTTGCCTGATGATGGGTCAAAGTAGGCATCGAGAGTAACGGTTGTCAGTGAATCGATCTTGGGCATCAGGATGCCGACAGGTTGTAGCCCCTTGGCGAACGCTGATTTGGCATAAACGATATGTTGCGGCCAAGCATATTGAGGGTACTGCGCACCAGATGCCAAAACAGCCCATAGTTGCGATGGCACTTTTTCGATGAGCGCGCCTATTTTTTCTGCATCAATAGCCTTCGGGTTGAGATAAATCTTGGCCACGCTGTCTGTAAGTTGCAGTGGAGCGATGATTGCAAACACATTTCCTGCATCACTGGCAGCCAGCTTCTCGCCAATGACGAGCTCCTCGATTGCCACCCCTGATGTGATGTAATACTTGCCCATTATTCCCCGGGAACGAACAACTGCCGGACGATAGGCGAAGTTGTCGCAGCGGCAAGGCATGACAAGACAAACTGGAGCGGCAAAGAACCCAACTTCTGTGTGATCGAAATCTTTTCAATCCCCATGTCAGAAAAAATCAACTCCGCGTACCGCACTGCTTGCGGGCCAGCTGATGTCCGCCCCCCGTCTTGGATATTAACATCCTGAGGTGGACGACAATTTCCTGTGTAGAGTCGAGGTCGCGGTCGGTGGGATATCGCCAAATAAAAAAACGGACCTCCTTGCGAAAGTCCGTTTGCCAAGTCATTTCCATGATGTTTGCTGAAAGCGCATTCAGCCGAGTCGTTTGCAGATCTCCATCGTCAAGGCGGATTGGTTCATGCAATAGAAGTGCAGGCCGGGCGCGCCGCCCTTGAGCAGGCGTTCGCACAGTTCGCTAACGACGTCGAGGCCGAAGGCGCGGATCGAGTCGGTATCGTCACCGAAGCCCTCGAATTTCTTGCGCATCCAGCGCGGGATCTCGGCGCCGCAGGTGTCCGAGAAGCGGGCCAGCTTGGTGAAGCCGGCGATCGGCATGATGCCGGGGACGATCGGCACCTCGACGCCGAGCGCCCGAGCTTCGTCTACGAAATGGAAGTAGGCGTCGGGGTTGTAGAAATATTGCGTGATGGCCGAATTGGCGCCGGCCCTGACCTTGCGCGCGAAGGCGTCGAGGTCGTTCTTCGTGCTCTTCGCCTGCGGGTGCCATTCGGGGTAGGCGGCGACTTCGATGCTGAACCAGTCGCCGGTTTCGGCGCGGATAAACTCGACCAGCTCGTTGGCGTAGCGGAATTCGCCGGTTTCGGCCATGCCCGAGGGCAGGTCACCACGCAGGGCGACGATGCGTTTGATGCCGATCGCCTTGTACTCGCCCAGGATTTCGCGAATGCTGGCGCGGGTCGAGCCGATACAGGAGAGGTGTGGTGCGGCAGCGCAGCCTTCGGCGGCGATTTCCTCGACCACGGCAAAGGTGCGTTCGCGGGTCGAGCCACCAGCGCCGTAGGTTACTGAAAAGAATTCCGGAGTCAGTTTTGCCAGTTCGGCGCGGGTTGACCGCAGCTTTTCCATGCCCTCGGGCGTCTGCGGCGGGAAGAATTCGATGGAGATTTCAGGTTTCATTTGTTCAACCAGATGAAGAATTCGCGGTTGCCGTCGCCGCCTGTGATCGGGCTGTCAAACCAGGCGCGGACGGTCAGGCCAAGACTGGCGGCGCAATGCAGCAGCCTGGTTTCAACCTCCTTATAGAGAGCCGGGTCGCGAACGATGCCGCCCTTGCCGATGTTGCCGGGACCGACTTCGAACTGCGGCTTGACGAGCATCAGGACGTCGCCATGCGCGGCGAGCAGCGCCGGCAGTTGCGGCAGGACCAGCGTCAGCGAGATGAAGGAAAGGTCACCGACGATCAGGTCGAAGCCACCCGCGGGAAAGGCGGGGCCGAGATCGGCGGCAGTCAGGGCGCGGCAGTTGATGCCTTCGATGGCGGTGACGGCAGGATCGCAGCGCAATTGCGGATGTAACTGGTCGTGGCCGACATCGACGCCGACGACGTGTCTGGCGCCGTTCTGCAACAGGCAATCGGTGAAACCGCCGGTTGACTGGCCGACATCGAGACAGACCTTGCCGGCAACCTTGAGGCCGGTCTGCGCCAGGGCGCCGGCCAGCTTCAGGCCGCCGCGCGAAACGTAATGGGCATCCGGGTCGGCGGCTACGGTCAACTCGGTGTCGTCGGGCAAATCCATGGCCGGCTTGCCGATCGTGCCGCCGGCCCAGCTGACCCGACCTTCCTTGATCAGCCATTGGGCGGCGGTACGTGACGGGGCAAGCTTCCGGGCGACGAGCAGGGCATCCGCCCGCGTCACCCCGGCGGGCCGCTCATGCAACGGCTCACGGGGTGGTCGCGGCTTTTTCTGCCGCGCGTGGAAGGAGTTCATGCTCATCGCGCAGGTCTTGCCGGGGCGCCGCTCAGTAGCGGTAGTGGTCGGCCTTGTACGGGCCGTCGGTCGACACGCCGATGTAGGCGGCCTGCGCGTCGGTCAGCTTGCTCAGTTGGGCGTTCAGCTTCTTGAGTTGCAGGCGGGCGACCTTCTCGTCGAGATGCTTGGGCAGCGTGTAAACACCAATCGGGTAATCGGCAGTACGCGTGAACAGCTCGATCTGGGCGATGGTCTGATTGGCGAAGGACGACGACATCACGTAGGACGGATGGCCGGTGCCGCAGCCGAGATTCACCAGGCGGCCCTTGGCGAGCAAGATGATGCGCTTGCCGTCGGGGAAGATCACGTGATCGACCTGCGGCTTGATTTCTTCCCACTGGTACTTATCGATCGACGCGACATCGATTTCGTTGTCGAAGTGGCCGATGTTGCAGACGATGGCCTGGTCCTTCATCGCCGCCATGTGGTCGTGGGTGATGACGTGGTAGTTGCCGGTGGCGGTGACGAAGATGTCGGCCTTGTCGGCGGCGTATTCCATGGTGACGACGCGGTAGCCTTCCATCGCGGCCTGCAGGGCGCAGATCGGGTCGATCTCGGTGACCCAGACCTGGGCCGAGAGGGCGCGCAGGGCCTGGGCCGAGCCCTTGCCGACATCGCCGTAGCCGGCGACGACCGCGACCTTGCCGGCGACCATCACGTCGGTGGCACGCTTGACGCTGTCGACCAGCGATTCGCGGCAGCCGTAGAGGTTGTCGAACTTGGACTTGGTGACGGAATCGTTGACATTGATGCCGGGGAACTTGAGGTCACCGCGTTCGTGCATCTGGTAAAGGCGATGGACCCCGGTGGTGGTTTCCTCGGTGACGCCCTTGATCTGCGCGAGGCGCACGGAGTACCAGGTCGGATCGATGGCCAGTTTGGCCTTGATCGCGGCGAAGAGGATGGTTTCTTCCTCGGAACCCGGCTTGGCCAGTACCGAAATGTCCTGCTCGGCGCGGGCGCCGAGGTGCAGCAGCAGCGTGGCGTCGCCGCCATCGTCGAGGATCATGTTCGAGTAGCCGCCATCGGCCCATTCGAAGATGCGGTGGGTGTAATCCCAGTAATCGACCAGGGTTTCGCCCTTGACGGCGAAGACCGGGATGCCGTCGGCAGCAATGGCGGCGGCGGCGTGGTCCTGGGTCGAGAAGATATTGCACGAGGCCCAGCGAACCTGAGCGCCGAGCGCGGTCAGCGTCTCGATCAGCACGGCGGTCTGGATGGTCATGTGCAGCGAACCGGTGATCCGTGCGCCCTTGAGCGGCTGGGTCTTCGCGAATTCTTCGCGAATGGCCATCAGGCCCGGCATTTCGGTTTCGGCAATGCGGATTTCCTTGCGACCCCAGTCGGCAAGGTTTAGATCGGCAACAACGTAGTCTTTGAATTCAGCCACAGTAAGCTCCTGATGAACTGTGGCCGGGAGGGATGCTCACCCGGCATCCCGTGCCCGGCACGGGGTTAATGGGTGAGCGCAGTTTAGAACCGAGCCTGAGAGAGACATCCCCTGCAGCGCTCCTCGGTACGGCGCGGATTATAAACTGTTTTTTTGCCTCGGGGCGAGGGTTGTGGGGGGGGG
>JBFZCS010000051.1:0-3465 GCA_041307825.1 Azonexaceae bacterium | reverse complement strand
TCGGTATTGCCGCCGCCATCAAGGTTCGCCTGAGCCAGCGCCTGCGGGTCCGTCGGCTTCTTGGCGGACTTGGCATTGACCAAGATGATATCGAGCGCCTTCTCGCGCATCGCCTTCGAGGCATCCGGGTAGGTGAAATGCAGGGCCATCAGCAGCCCATGGATGGCCAGCGAAATGCCGATCGCCAGCCACAGTCGGCGGTTATCGGATACAACGGGCGACCATGAAAGCGTCGCAACGCTCACTGCGCTTCCTCCTCCTCGACCATTTCAGGCAAACCCTCTTCCATGACGGAAAGATAACGGCAACTGAGCTCGGGGCCAAGCAAATCCACCGACTCGACCGTCAGACGGACCCGCCGGCCGGGTCCGATATCGGCGGGCAGCGACGGCACGCGCAGCAGCAGCGGCAGATGGTCGAGCTTGACCAGTTGCTCGCGGCGCACGGTGGCGCCGATTTCACTGATGCCGTTCTGCTGCAGCCAGCGCAAGCACCAGTAACGCTCCATCAGGCGCTGAAAATCGGCGTAGGCGCCGTAAGTCGTCTCGAAATCGCGCATCGCGCCGAACAGTTCGGCCGATTTTTGCGCGAAGGCCGGCGTCTCGCCCTTCAGGCAGGCGATCAGCTGCCACTGGTTGACCATGTCGCAGTAACGGCGCAGCGGTGAGGTCATCCACGCATACTGCGGCACGCCCAACCCTTCGTGCGGCAGCGGCGAGGTGGTCATGCGCACCTTGCCCTGCGTTTGCGCCCGGTACAGGCAGGCGATGTTCTGCTCGGCGAGCAGGCCGCCCCAGGTCGAGTTGGCGACGATCATCAGTTCGGCGACCAGCTTGTCGAGCGGGCTACCGCGCTTGCGCTCGGAGATCTCGACAGTGCAGGCATCGGGATCGGCCAGATCGCCATTGATGGCGAAGTTGTAGTCGTTGATGCCCTGAGTCGCCGAGGGTTTGCCGCGCCGGCCTTCGCAGGCATTGGCGAAGTGCCAGAGATGGACCAGTTCGTCCTTGAACGGCGCATCGGGCAGCGGGCCGTTGATGGTTTCGGCGTTGAACCACGGCTCGATTTCGTGATGACGCAGGTTGGCGGCGATATGCACCATTTCCAGCCGCGACTCATGCGAAATGACCTCGAAAACGTCGTTGACCGTCAGGTACAGCGATACCGCCGGACAATCGACGCCGCCGGCCAGCGTGTAGTTCTGGACCACGGCGTCGGGCAGCATGGTGATCTTGTTGCCGGGCATGTAGACCGTGGACAGCCGGGCGCGGGCGACGCCGTCGAGCGGCGAGCCGTGGGCGATGGCGAGGCCGGGTGCGGCGATGTGGATGCCGATGCGCGAGCCGATGCCGGGCAACTCGACGACCGACAGCGCATCGTCGATTTCGGTGGTGTTGGCGTCGTCGATCGAGAAGGCGCGGACGTCGGCGCGCGGCAGATCACGCGGCAAAACGGGTGCTTCGAGAGGCGGGAAAGCGGTGCCTTTCGGAAATTGCTCGTGCAGGAAGCGACGGTAGTGGAGAAAGTAGGGCGACTTGATCGCGCCGCACTTGAACAGCAGTTGCGCGGCGGAGAGGCCAGTCTCGGCGCAGGCGGTTTCGAAAGCCTTGGTTTCCGGCTTGTTGCGGTCCGGCGCGTAGAGCAGCGCATCGGTCAGCGTACCGATTTCCGGCGGCAGGCGGAATTCCTTCAGCTCGCTGATCCAGCCCTCCATCGCCAGCGCCTGCAGACGCTTCTTCTCGAGGCTGGCCAGCGCCGCCGCGAGAATTTCGGGCGGCGCCTTGCGAAAACGGCCCTTGCCCTTGCGATGGAAGTAAACCGGCGCGGCATGCACGGCCAGCAGCACCGCCGCCGCCTCGAGCGGCGTCGGCTCATGCCCGTAGTAGTCGCGGGCAAAATCGAGAAAGGAAAACTCGCCGTCGTTCACGCACTCCCACAGGAAATCCGGTTCGATTTCTCCGGCGAGCGGCATCGCCTCGTCGAGCA
Organism: Azonexaceae bacterium; assembly: GCA_041307825.1. Classification (GTDB taxonomy): domain Bacteria; phylum Pseudomonadota; class Gammaproteobacteria; order Burkholderiales; family Rhodocyclaceae; genus Azonexus. Next base: position 1,479 of record JBFZCS010000051.1, on the reverse strand, counting down.
GGACGCCCGCGGCCGGCTTCTCGAAACGCAGGAGCACCGTCGCCGCCTTGATCTTGCTACGCTTGCCGGTGGGCATTTCGACCTGCAGCGAGCTGTCGTTGTCGGCCATGATGCTGCCGGCCTTGAAGCCGCCATCTTCTTCAAATAATACGTTCATCGCCGGATTATAGCCCCGCGTATTCAAGGATTTGCGGCATGAACTCGGCAAACCGGGTGAAGCTGTGATCGCCGCCGGGCAGCACCGTCTGCCGGCAGCCGGCATAGAACTCGGCCGCCTGCCGCCAGTCGAGCACCTCGTCGCCCATTTCGCTCAGCAGCCAGTAGCGCCCCGGCGTCGGCGGGCTGACCTGCGCCGCGAGCTGTGCAGCATGCGCCGCGGTGAAGGTGAAACGTTCCGCGCTGTGGAAATTGGCATGGTCGCCGATGAACAAGGCCGGATCGAGGCAGCGCACCGCCGCCGGGTTGATCAGCACGGCGTTCAGCCCGTACTTTTCCGCCAGATGGTTCGCGTAATGCCCGCCCAGCGACGAGCCGACCAGCGTTACCGGCCCGTCGGCCGCTGCGATCAGGCGGCTGACATCGGCCACCGCCTCGTTCGGCACCGGCGAAAGTTGCGGGCAGATGAAGCGGTCGGCGAGGCCGCGTCCGGCCATGTACTCGCCGAGCAGCCGCGACTTCAGCGACGCCGGCGACGAACAGAAGCCGTGCAGGTAGACGATCAGCCGGCGGTCCATTGCACCCAGCCGAATTGAGCGGTCAGCAGCACGACGATGCCGAAGACAATGCGATACCAGGCGAACACGGTGAAGTCGTGGTTCGCCACGTAGCGCAGCAGGGCCTTGACGGTGAGCATGGCGGCGACGAAGGAGGCGACGAAGCCGACCGCGAACACCGGCAGATCCGCAAGGTGCAGAAGCTTCCAGTTCTTGGCGACGTCATAGACCGTCGCCGCGAACATGGTTGGGATGGCAAGAAAGAAAGAGAACTCGGTGGCCGTCTTTCGCGACAAGCCGAAGACGAGGCCCCCCATGATGGTCGCCCCCGAGCGGGAGACGCCCGGGAACATCGCCACCGCCTGTGCAAAACCGACCTTGAGCGCATCCGGCCAGCGCATCTCGTCGATGCTGCCGACTCGCGGATGGTAGGCCTTGCGCTCGATGTAGAGGATGAGCAGGCCGCCGCCGATCAGCGCCGCCGCGACGGTCAGGGGGTTGAACAGGTAGGCTTTGATCGTGCCGTGCAGGAGGACGCCGAGCACCGCCGCCGGCAGGAAGCCGACGACCAGCAGGCCGGCGAACCGCTGCTGGACCGGGTCGGAAGCGAGGCCGCCGAGCGCCTTGCCGATCCGCTCACGGAAGTCCCAGCATACGGCGAGGATGGCGCCGAGCTGGATCACGATCTTGAACACCTTGCTCTGCTCGTCGGTGTAGTCGAGCAGACTGCCGACGATGATCAGATGGCCGGTCGAGGAAACCGGCA
>JBFZCS010000050.1:0-3729 GCA_041307825.1 Azonexaceae bacterium | reverse complement strand
CGGCAATAGAAGCCCTGAAACTCGTCGCAGCCCTCGTCGCGCAGTGAATCGAACTGGCACTGCGCTTCCACGCCTTCGGCGACGACCGTCATCGACAGGCCATGCGCCATGGCAATGACGGCGCGAGTGATGGCAAGATCGTCGCGGTTGTGCGGCAGATGCCTGACGAAGGCACGGTCGACCTTGAGGACGTCTACCGGCAACGCCTTCAGGTAGGCGAGCGAGGAATAGCCGGTACCGAAATCATCAATGGCGATGCGAACGCCGAGGGCGCGCAGGGACTCAAGCAGGGCGGTGGCCTCGACCATGTTCTTCATCACCGCCGTTTCGGTGATTTCGAATTCGAGCATGGCCGGATCGACGCCGCTGGCCCGCAAGGCCCCGTAAACGTGCTCCGCCAGCGACGGGTCGGTCAATTGGTTGGTTGAGAGGTTCACGGCGATCGAAAAGTGCGGCAGGCCTGCACGTTGCCAGGCACTGGCCTGTCGGCACGCCTGTTCGATGACCCACTTCCCGAGCGCAATGATGAAATTGCTGGCCTCCGCAACGTGGATGAAGCGGTCAGGGCCAAGCACGCCCAGGGTCGGATGGTGCCAGCGGATCAGCGCCTCGACGCCCAGCAGCTTGCCGGAGCTGAACTCGATTTTCGGTTGATAGTAGAGGTGGAACTCGTTGTTGCGCAGGCCTTCGCGCAGTCCCTTCTCGATTTCGAAACGCTCGACGACGCTCTCGCCGAGGTCGGCCGAATATTCGGTGGCGCGGTTGTGGCCGAGCGCCTTGGCGCGGTACATCGCCATGTCGGCATTGGCGAGCAGGGTCGACACATCGATTCCGTTATCGGGGAACACCGAGATGCCGATGCTGGCCGTCACCGTGACCTCGTGGCCCTGTAGCTGCATCGGTTCACCGATTGCGGCGAGGAGCTTCGAAGCCAGCAGTTGCAGGCCGTTTCGGTCGGTGATGCTCTCGACCATCACCACGAACTCGTCGCCGCCGAGCCGCGCCACCAGGTCGCTTTGGCGAACCCTCGTGCGCAGGCGCTGGGCGATTTCGCGCAACAGTTGGTCCCCGGTCGCATGGCCGAGAGTGTCGTTGACCGACTTGAAACCGTCGAGGTCGATGAAAAGAATGGCCAAACTCTCGCCGGCGCGCCGCGCCCTGCTGACTGCATGCTCGAGCGCGTCGGTCATCGAGGCGCGGTTATGCAGGCCGGTCAGCGAATCGTGCGTCGCCATATCCTGAATGGTACCCAGCGCATTGACCAGTTCCGCGTTGGCGCGCATGATGCGCGCCCGCATCACGCCGATGCGCGCCCCCATCCATGCGAACGGCGGGAGCAGCAACGCCAGCCAGGCCCACTGATACCACTCGATGAACACATCAACCGTGTCGGGCTTCAAGCTCATCAGCAGGTTGATAACCAGAGCGTACCCGGCCAGCATGTACAGGGTGGTGGTACCGAAATCGCGTGGCTTGAAACGGAATACGCCGAGCAGCATCACGACCAGGCACCAGACCAGCACCAGGCTGCGGTCGCGCTCGAAGTGAAAGGCAACGAACATGATCACCGTGATCGCCGCCAGCGTCTGCGCAAGCGTCAGTGCCGGGTCGGCGAGACGCTGGTTGAGTTTCAGCTTGAACGCGGCAAGCAGCGCCAGGTTCACGACGGCGATCAGCGCGACGCTGGCAAGCAGGCCGCGCAGGCCGATCAACCCGGCAGCATGTCCAAGGAACAGCAGCAATGAGCCAACCAGATAGGCGCCCACGGCAAGCAGGAAGCCGCGCCAGTATTTGTCAGCGTGTGGCCCGCCGGAAATTTTCGCGAGGAGGTCGATGGGATTCCCCTTTCGTTATTTTCTTCCGGCCCCGAGCGCTTCGGCGAACGTAAGATTTTTCAAAAGCATAGCAAAAGGGGATTCAAACGTGTCAGGGTCAATGCGACGGACCCTGCCCCACCCCGAAATGACGAGCCACCTGGGCGAATTGTCGCGGTCGACAGGAAAACTGTGGCGGATTCCGAAAGCGATCAACGCACGCAATCCACGTAGTAGGTACCATCCCCACCCTTGACCAGGCCGTGGACGTCGGTTTCGAAACCCGGGAAAGCGGCATTGAACTCGCGGGCAAATTTCAGGTAGTTGCAGATCGTCCGGTTGAAGCGTTCGCCCGGAATCAGCAGCGGGATACCCGGCGGGTAGGGGGTCAGCAGCACGGCCGTAACGCGACCTTCCAGTTCATCGACCGGCACGCGCTCGATGTCGCGGTGGGCCATTTTGGCAAAGGCATCAGCCGGACGCATCGCCGGCACCATGTCCGACAAATACATCTCGGTAGTCAGGCGGGCGACGTCGTTCTGCTTGTAGACGCCGTGAATCTGCGTGCATAGATCGCGCAGGCCGACGCGCTCGTAGCGCGGGTTCTTCTGGATGAACTCCGGCAGCACCTTCCACAGCGGATGGTTCTTGTCGTAGTCGTCCTTGAACTGCTGCAGCGCCGTCACCAGCGTGTTCCAGCGGCCCTTGGTGATGCCGATGGTGAACATGATGAAGAAGCTGTAGAGGCCGCACTTCTCGACAATGACGCCGTGCTCGGCGAGGTATTTGGTAAGGATCGCCGCCGGGATGCCGAACTCGTCGGCGAAATCGCCGTCCACGTCGAGACCCGGGGTGATGATGGTCGCCTTGATCGGGTCGAGCATGTTGAAGCCATCGGCCAGATTGCCGAAGCCGTGCCAGCGCTCGCCCGGCTTCAGCATCCAGGCATCGCGCTCTTCAATACCTTCTTCGGACAGGTCGTCCGGCCCCCAGACCTTGAACCACCAGTCGGCGCCCCACTCCTCGTCCACCTTGCGCATCGCGCGACGGAAATCGAGGGCTTCGCCAATCGACTCCTCAACCAGCGCGGTACCACCCGGTTCTTCCATCATCGCCGCCGCGACGTCGCACGAGGCGATGATCGCGTACTGCGGTGAGGTCGAGGTGTGCATCAGATAGGCTTCGTTGAAGATGTCGCGGTCGAGCTTCTGGTTCTCGGCATCCTGAACCAGGATTTGCGATGCCTGCGAAAGACCGGCCAACAGCTTGTGGGTCGATTGCGTCGAGAAAATCATCGACTCCTTACAGCGCGGGCGATCGGCGCCGATGGCGTGGTAATCACCATAAAAGTCGTGGAAGGCAGCGTGCGGCAACCAGGCTTCGTCGAAATGCAGGGTATCGATCTTGCCATCCAGTTCGGCCTTGATCTCCTCGACGTTGTAGAGAATGCCGTCGTAGGTCGACTGGGTGATGGTCAGCACGCGCGGCTTGGCGGTCTTGTCGGCAATGAACGGATTGGCGGCGATCTTCTTCTGGATGCTTTCCCAGGCGAATTCGCGCTTCGGGATCGGCCCGATGATGCCGAAGTTGTTGCGCGTCGGCATCAGGAAGACGGGAATCGCGCCGGTCATCATGATCGCGTGCAGGATGGACTTGTGACAGTTGCGGTCGACGACGACGATGTCGCCCGGCGCCACCGTCGAGTGCCAGACGATCTTGTTCGAGGTTGACGTTCCATTGGTAACGAAGAACAGGTGATCGGCATTGAAGATGCGTGCCGCGTTGCGTTCCGAGGCGGCAACCGGGCCGGTGTGGTCGAGCAACTGGCCGAGTTCCTCAACCGCGTTGCAGACATCGGCGCGCAGCATGTTTTCGCCGAAGAACTGGTGGAACATCTGGCCGACCGGCGACTTCA
>JBFZCS010000049.1:0-8448 GCA_041307825.1 Azonexaceae bacterium | reverse complement strand
GGCAGATACATGGCGACGACCATGCCGCCGATCAGGGTGCCGAGGACCACCATGATGATCGGTTCCATCAGGCTGGACATCGCTTCGACGGCGTCATCGACTTCCTGTTCGAAGAAGTCGGCGACCTTGGACAGCATCGAGTCAAGCGCGCCGGACTCTTCGCCGATGGCGACCATCTGCGTGACCATGTTGGGGAACAGATTGACGTTCGTCATGGCATTCGTCAGGCTCGTGCCGGTCGAGACCTCGCCCTGGATCTGCTTGGTCGCGGCCTTGTAGACATAGTTGCCGGCGGCGCCGCCAACCGAATCCAGCGACTCGACCAGCGGAACGCCGGCCGCGAACATGGTGGACAGCGTGCGCGACCAGCGCGCGATGACTGCCTTGCGGATGATGTCGCCGAAAATGGGCAGGCGGAGCAGCAGGCGATCCATGGCCATCTGCACCTTTTCCGAGCGTTTCCATGCCTCGAAAAAGGCGTACAGGCCGCCGAAAATTATGCCGAATATGGCCCACCAATAGGCAACAAAAAAGTCGGAGATGGCCATCACCAGAAGGGTCGGTGCGGGCAGGTCGGCGCCAAAGCTCTTGAACACTTCCTTGAATGCCGGAATGACAAAAATCATGATCACCGCGGTGATGACGAATGCCACGATGATGATGGAGATCGGGTAGAACAGCGCGGACTTGATCTTGCTCTTGATCGCGATAATCTTTTCCTTGTAGGTTGCAAGGCGTTCGAGCAGGGTGTCCAGGATGCCGGCCTGTTCGCCGGCGGCAACGAGGTTGCAGTAAAGCGCGTCGAAATACAACGGGTATTTGCGGAATGCCTGCGACAGTGAGCTGCCCGTCTCGACGTCGGCCTTGATGTCAAGCAGGAGCTTGGCGACCGCAGGGTTGGCATGTCCGCGACCGACAATGTCGAAAGCCTGAAGCAGGGGCACGCCTGACTTCATCATTGTGGCGAGTTGGCGAGTAAAAAGGGAAATATCCTTTTCCGTAACCTTGCCGCCCATCTTGAAGCGGGCCTTCTTGACCTTGGCGTTGAGAATGCCCTGACGGCGCAGGCTGGTTTGAACGACAGCTTCGCTCGCCGCGCGCATCTCGCCGCGAACGGGTTTGCCGTCCCGGTTTTTGCCTTCCCAGAGATACGTGTTCTCCTTGATTGCAAGGGACCTTGCTTTTGCGGCGGTTGCCATCCGTTATCCTTCCCCGTTAGACATTCGTTGTGCTCAAAACCTCGTCGAGCGAGGTCAGGCCTTGTTTTACTTTCAACAAGCCGGATTCACGCAGGTTCTTGACGCCTTCGCGCTTTGCCTGTTCAGCGAGATCCATTTCGCCGGCGCCACTCATGATAAGCCGTTGCATGGCCTCGGAAATCGGCATGACCTGATAGATGCCGACCCGTCCCTTGTAGCCAGTCCCCTTGCAACGCTCGCAACTGTCGGGGCCGAACAGCGTCCATGAACCGTCGAGATCGGCTTCGGTAAAACCGGCCTCGATCAGCGTCTTTTCCGGAACGTCCATCGGTTTCTTGCAGGTGCAGAGACGGCGCGCCAGGCGCTGCGCGGTAATCAGCAGGATGCTGGCTGCGATGTTGAAAGTCGGCACGCCCATGTTCATCAGGCGGGTCAGCGTCGCCGGCGCATCGTTGGTGTGCAGCGTGGACATGACCATGTGGCCGGTCTGGGCGGCCTTGATGGCGATTTCCGCGGTTTCCAGGTCGCGAATTTCGCCGACCATGATGATGTCAGGATCCTGCCGCAGGAAGGCGCGTAGGGCGACCGCGAAGGTCAGTCCCGCCTTGTCGTCGACGTTGACCTGATTGATGCCGGCCAGGTTGATTTCCGCCGGGTCCTCGGCGGTCGAGATATTGACGCCGTCCTTGTTCAGGATGTTCAGGCAAGTGTAGAGCGAAACCGTCTTGCCGGAACCAGTCGGGCCGGTGACCAGCACCATGCCGTAAGGGCGGCTGATCGCATCAAGCATGACTGCCTTCTGCTCGGGCTCATAGCCGAGGGCTTCGATGCCGAGCGTCGCCGAGGTCGGGTCGAGAATCCGCATGACGATCTTCTCGCCTTGCAGCGTAGGCAGTGTACTGACCCGAAAATCGATCGTGCGGTTTTTCGAGAGGACTAGTTTCATCCGGCCATCCTGAGGAACGCGCTTTTCGGCGATGTTCAGACGGGAGATGACCTTGATCCGCGAGGCGATCTTGTCCTTGATTGCCAACGGGGGCGTCGCGACCTCACGCAGAACCCCATCGACGCGGACGCGGATGCGGTAAAACTTTTCATAGGGTTCGAAATGGATGTCGGAGGCGCCGTCATTGATGGCGTCGAGCAACATTTTCTGGATGAATTTGACCACCGGCGCGTCGTCGATTTCCTGCGACGCCGCTTCATCTGCCTTGCCCGCCGACTCCTCATCGAGGAAGTCCAGATTGATGTCGTCCGAGGTCAGGTTCTTTAAGGTTTCCTCTGCCGATTCTGCATATTTGGCAACCAGCGGCATCAGCTTCGGATGCTCGACGACGATGGGGTCAACACCCAGCCCTGTCTGGAAGCGTATCTCATCCAGGGCGCGCAGATTGGTCGGGTCGGCAATCGCCACGGACAGCCTGTTCCCCCTGTGATTGAGGGGGATTACGCGGTGCGTGGAAATCAACTTGCGATCGATTGCATTGGTGGGGATGTGCGCTTCATCGAAAACCGCCAGATCGAGTAACGGATAACCGAAGGTATCCGCCACGAAACGGGCGAGGTCGAGCGAGGAGATCTTCTGACTGGCGATGATCTGCTCGATCATCGAGCGCCTTTCGTGATTCGCCTGGGTCAGCAACTGTTCCGCTTCGGATTCCTTGAGCCGTCCCGCCTGGACCAGGGCGCGGGCGAGACCGCTGAGAGTGCTTCCTTGTGGTGTAGCGGACATTGGTTATGCGTCAGATGCCGTTTAGATTAAGCGATGATGCTACGGAGGTCGGGGTTTGTAAAGACTGCCCCAAGCGGCGTCATTGACTGGCGGGCCTGAAAATGCGTGCGGTGACGACGCTGCGGTCCTGAGTTTGAAGAATTTCCACCGCTACGCCTACCAGTTTGATACTGACCCCGGCCTCCGGAATATCCTGGAAGTGTTCGAGAATGAGTCCGTTGAGTGTTTTCGGGCCATCGAGCGGGAGTTGCAGGTTGAGCATGCGGTTGATGTCGCGCAGTTGTCGTGATCCTTCGATGATTACGCTATCGTCGCTCCCCCAGGCCAGCGATTTGTCCAAGCCGGGCATCGACGTCGTGAACTCGCCGACAAACTCTTCGATGATGTCCTCAAGTGTCAGCAAACCCAGAATTTCACCGTATTCGTCGACGACAAAACCGATCCGCTGACGGTTCTCCTGAAAGAACGCGAGTTGGGAAAAGGCGGCGTTTCCCGAAGGAATGTAGTAGGCAGGCTGAATGTGTTCGAGCAGGGATTTTTCATCGAACTCGCTATCGCCGAGGCTTCCCAGCAGTCGGCGGACCGGCAATATTCCGAGCAGCTGATCCAGCGATTCACGGCATACCGGGAGGCGGCTATGGTGGCTGGTGGCAAGCTGATTCTTGACTTCTTCCCAAGGCAGGTCGAGGTCGAGTATCTCGATGCTGCCGCGCGGGGTCATTACATCCTCAACGGTGATGTTGTTGAGTTCGAACAGGCTGGAAAGTATGGTTCGATGTTTTTTCGGGATCAGATGGGAAGATTCTAGTACCAGGCTGCGCAGTTCTTCCGGGGAGAGACGAGCGGCCTCGGCGTTCGGTTTGGGCGACAGGCGGAGCAGTTTTAACAGACCGCTGGCGAAGAGATTGATGAACCAGACAACCGGGTAAAAAAGGCGCAACAAGGGCGTCAGGACATAACCGAGAAACAGGGCGAGACGGTCGGCATGCGTGGCGCCGATGATTTTTGGCGTGATTTCGGCAAAGACCAGAATGGCAAAGGTGACGGCCAGCGTTCCGGCGCCCAGCGCCCACTCTTCTTCGCCGAACATCTCGATTGCAATCACGCTGACCAGGGTTGCGGCCGCGGAATTGATCAGGTTGTTGCCCAGCAGGATGACACCAAGCATCTTGTCCGTGCGCCCCAGCAGGTCAAGGGCTTTCTGTGCCCCGTGATGGCCGGTTTGGGCCAGGTGGCGCAGGCGGAAACGGCTGGAGGCCATCATCGCTGTCTCGCTGAGCGAAAAAAAAGCTGACATGGCCAGCAGGACGACCAAGGTTAGGGAAAGCGCTGACAGGGGGAAATCGTCCACTGCCTTATGAGCGTCCAAGTATGACTTCGGCCACGAAGCGGCTGCCCACGTAGGCGAGGATCAGCAGAGAAAACCCGGACAGTGTCCAGCGCAGTGCACGCTTTCCGCGCCAGCCCCAAGCGTGGCGTCCGACCAGCAGGGTCGCGAAAATGCCCCACGAAGCAAAAGCGAACAGCGTCTTGTGATCCAGTGAGAAGGGCTTGCCGAACAGGGTTTCCGAGAATAGGAGGCCGCTGCCGACGGTCAGGGTCAGCAGAATGAAACCGAGCAGCAGCATGCGAAAAAGCAGCGATTCCATGGTCAGGAGCGGTGGCAGGCTGGCCAGGCTGCGTTTCATCTGGCGCTTGTGCAGGGCGCTTTCGCTGAAACCCATGAAAATCGCGTGCAATGCCGAAAGCGTGAGCAGGCTGTAGGCCAGCATGGCGGCCAGAAAATGCAGTTTGAAACCAGTCGCGCTGGCGTTGGCAACGAGATGCACCTGCGGGAATATGACAGGCAGCAAGGTGCAAATTGCTGCTAACGGCAGAACCAGCGGTTGCATGCCCTCCATGCGTGCCATGAAGCTTTCCAGCCAGTAGATCAGGACGGCAAGCCACATCATCAGCGACAGTGCGAAGCTGAACGAGAAGCGCATGCCGGCTTCGGTGAACAAGGCGCCGTAGAGTCCGTAGGCGTGAATGAGCAGGGCCGAGGCAATGGCAACGCGCTCCCAAGCCTGCATGGGGCAGGCGACGCACTGGTTTTCCTGTTCGCGCCAGCGGGTGCTCCAGAAATGGAACCCTAAGGCGCCGTATAGAAGGGCGGCGGCGATGTGGGGCAGAAGCTGAATTACAATGTCGGCCATTCGCAGATTCTACTAGAAGCCTATTCGCCATGCTTGATAACCTGACCAATCGCCTTGCCCGCGTCATGAAGACGATCAAGGGCGAAGCACGCCTGACTGAATCCAACATCTCCGACGCCTTGCGTGAGGTTCGCATGGCCTTGCTTGAGGCCGACGTTGCCCTGCCGGTGATCAAGGAATTCATTGCGGCGGTCAAGGAAAAGGCGGTCGGCGAGGAGGTCATCGGCTCGCTGAGCCCGGGCCAAGCGCTGGTTGGCGTCGTCCATCGCGAACTGACCCGGATCATGGGCGATGCCCACGAAGGCATCAACTTCAACACCCAGCCGCCCGCCATCGTGCTGATGGCAGGTTTGCAGGGCGCCGGCAAGACGACCACGGTCGGCAAGCTGGGCAAGTTTCTAAAAGAAAATCACAAGAAGAAGGTGCTGGTGGTTTCCTGCGACGTCTACCGTCCGGCCGCCATCGAGCAGTTGAAGTCGGTTGCCGGCCAGGCCGGGGTCGATTTCTTCCCGTCTACTTCCGGCGAAAAGCCGGAGGCGATCGCCTTGGCGGCAGTCGACTGGGCCAAACGTCACTACCACGACGTGCTGCTGGTCGATACTGCCGGTCGTCTAGCGGTCGACGAGGAAATGATGGCGGAAATCAAGCGCCTGCATGCGGCGCTCAATCCGATCGAAACGCTATTCGTCGTCGATGCCATGCTCGGTCAGGATGCCGTCAATACGGCCAAGGCGTTCAGTGAAGCCTTGGCGCTGACCGGCGTCGTGCTGACCAAGCTGGACGGCGATGCGCGGGGCGGTGCGGCGTTGTCGGTGCGCCATATTACGGGCAAGCCGATCAAGTTTTCTGGCGTCGGCGAGAAGCTGTCGGGTCTGGAAGCTTTCCATCCGGAGCGGATGGCCTCACGGATTCTCGGGATGGGCGACGTATTGTCGTTGATCGAAGAGGCCAAGAAGGGGCTCGACGAAGAAAAGGCCGTCGCTTTCGCCAAGAAGCTGAAATCAGGCAAGGGCTTCGACCTCAATGACTTCAAGGAACAGATTGCCCAGATGCGCAATATGGGCGGGCTGTCGGCGCTGATGGACAAGATGCCGGCGCAGATTGCCCAAGCCGCCGGTCAGTTGCCGGCCGGCGCGGAAAACAAGATGGTTGGCCGGGTCGAGGGGATCATCAATTCGATGACGCCGGCCGAGCGCGCCAAACCGGAAATCATCAAGGCCAGCCGCAAGCGCCGCATCGCGATGGGCGCTGGTGTCCAAGTGCAGGAAGTCAACCGCTTGCTCAATCAGTTCGAGCAGTCGCAGAAGATGATGAAAATGATGTCCAAGGGCGGCATGGGCAAGCTCATGCGCGGCATGAAGGGCATGATGCCCGGCATGGGGCGTTGATCAGTTGGCCTGGGCAAGCTTGGCCGGCTTTTGGTAGCTCCACTGTTTCTGCCAGGCGGCGCGAACCATGTTCGGATACTCCGCCTTGCCGAGGCTCCCGTTATAGCGGCCAAGGGCGCGGAAAACGTCACCCTTCTCGATGTCGAGATAGTGACGAAGGATGGTGCAGCCGTAGCGCAGGTTGGTGCGCAGGTCGAACAGCTTGTCGTCCGGTCGACCGATCAATTTGACCCAGAATGGCATGACCTGCATGTAGCCGCGGGCGCCGGCCGACGAAACGGCGTACTTCCGGAAACCGGATTCGACCTGCATCAGACCAAGCACCAGTTGCGGGTCCAGTCCGGCGCGCGTCGCTTCGTAATGGATGCTGCGCAACAGATCGAGACGATACTCCCGGTTGGGAATCCGTTTTTCCAGGCGCGGCGACATTTCGGCCAGCCATTCGACCGCCTCAAGGGGATTGCTGAACGAGGAAGAGGGCGGACGGGTGTCGGAAACAGCCTTGTGCAGGGCGGCCTGGACGCTCGTCGAAAGCGGCTGGTAAATCTGGGCGCCGGCAAATGCAGCGGACGCGCTCAACGACAGGAGGATGGCAATCAGCCGGCGCACAATTTCCCCGTAATCAGTTCAATGATGTCGCCTTGGTCGACCAGGGTCGGTTCGGCGTCACGACGACTTTTGTATTCTAGCTTGCCTTCGTTCAAACCGCGCTCTCCGATTACGATCCGGTGCGGGATGCCGATCAGTTCCATGTCGGCGAACATGACACCGGGGCGTTCGTTACGGTCATCGAGCAGGACGTCGACACCCTGCTGCTTGAGTTCGGCATACAGGCCATCAGCGGCAAGCTTGACGGCTGTGCTCTTGTGATAGCCCATCGGCACGATACAGACTGCAAAAGGCGCAATGGCGGGGGGGAGGATAATGCCCTTGGCGTCATTGCCCTGCTCGATGGCGGCGCCGACGATACGTGAAACGCCGATGCCGTAACAGCCCATTTCCATGATCTGGCTCTTGCCGTTCTCGTCGAGATAGGCGCAGTTCAGCGCTTTGGCGTACTTCTGGCGCAACTGGAAGATGTGGCCGACTTCGATGCCGCGGCAGATTTCCAGCTTGCCCTTGCCATCCGGCGACGGGTCGCCGGCGACGACGTTGCGGATGTCGGCGACTTCAGGTTCCGGCAGATCGCGGCCGAAATTGACCCCGGTCAGGTGAAAGCCGGTTTCGTTGGCGCCGCAGACGAAATCGCTCAGCGCGGCAGCCGCGCGGTCGGCGAAAATGGCCACTTTTTTGGCGTCGACCGCAACTGGCCCGATATAGCCGGGTTTGCAGCCAAGATATTCCTCGACTTCGCCTTCGGCGGCGAAACGGAACGGCGAAAGCCCGGCGATCTTTCCAGCCTTGATTTCGTTCAGTTCATGGTCGCCACGCAGCAGGAGTAGAGCGAAACGCTTCTCGCCAGCTTCCGGTTCGCTGACGACGGCGATGGCTTTGAGCACTTTCCCGAGGTCGACGGACAGAAATTCGGCCACATCGGCACAGGCCATCTTGCCTGGCGTGGCGATCTTGTGCATTGCCGTCGTCGCGACGGTACGCGGGGTGGCGGGGGCCAGTGCTTCGGCCAGTTCGACGTTAGCGGCGTAATCGGAATCCGGGCAGAAGGCGATGTCGTCTTCGCCGGAATCGGCCAGCACATGGAATTCATGCGAACCAGTGCCGCCAATCGAACCGGTGTCGGCCGCCACGGCACGGAATTTCAGGCCCAAGCGCGTGAAGATGCGGCTGTAGGTTTCGTACATGTTCCGGTATTCGCGCTGCAAGTCCGGGAATGAGGTATGAAAGGAGTAGCCGTCCTTCATCAGGAACTCGCGGCCGCGCATGACGCCGAAGCGGGGACGGATCTCGTCGCGGAACTTGGTCTGGATCTGGTACAG
>JBFZCS010000048.1:0-8549 GCA_041307825.1 Azonexaceae bacterium | reverse complement strand
CCTTTCGTTTTGGCGCTTCCAGCGCCTATCAGGGACTCGTCGGGCAGCGCATCGAGGAACTCCGGGAAACCCGGATCCCCGGCCTGCCGACCATCGGCGAATTCATGCATCGCCGCCTGCTGCCGGCGATGAACACCTGCGCCGCCATGAGTCGTCGCCAGGAGGAGCTTTCCGCCCGCGTCGCACGCAATAGCCAGTTGCTGCGCACTCGCGTCGATATCGAACTGGAACGCCAGAACCAGGAAGTACTGTCGCAGATGAATCGCCGCGCCAGGCTTCAACTGCGCCTGCAGGAAACGGTCGAGGGCCTGTCGGTCGTCGTACTGACCTATTATGGTTCGCAGCTCGTCCAGTATCTGGCCAAGGGCACCAAGGACCTGCACCACCTCAACATCGACGTCGTCACCGCCATTTCGATTCCGCTGATTGCCGGCGTCGTCGCCTGGGGAATGCGCCGGATGCGCAAGAAGCTCGCCGCCGAAGAAGGCGAGGGCGCGCATTAACTTATAATCGCTTTTTTGCTCTCGGGAACATGATCGTGAACGCACCCCTTTTCCAGTCATCCATCACCAGCCTGCCGCTGCTCTCCCGGGGCAAGGTTCGCGACATTTACGCGGTCGACGCCGAAAAACTGCTGATTATCACCAGCGACCGCCTGTCTGCCTTCGATGTAGTCCTGCCCGATCCGATCCCGCGCAAGGGCGAGGTGTTGCAGGCAGTCGCCAATTTCTGGTTCGAGAAACTCGGCCATATCGTGCCGAATCAACTGACCGGCATCGATCCGGAATCGGTTGTCGCCGACAACGAGCGCGACCAGGTGCGTGGGCGCGCTGTCGTGGTCAAGCGCCTGAAGCCGCTGCCGATCGAGGCCGTCGTGCGCGGTTACGTGATCGGCTCCGGCTGGAAGGATTACCAGACGACCGGCGCGATCTGCGGCATCGCGCTCCCGCCCGGCCTCAGAATGGCAGCCAAACTGCCCGCCCCGATCTTCACGCCGGCGACCAAGGCCGAGGTCGGCGACCACGACGAGAACGTTTCCTTCGAACAGGCCGCGGCCAACTGCAACACCACCCTCGCCGAAGCGCTCGCCGGAACCGGCAAGACCGGCGCCCAACTGTGTACGGAAGCACGCGATGCAGCCATCCGCCTTTACGAAGAGGCATCGGCCTACGCCGCCACGCGCGGCATCATCATCGCCGACACCAAGTTCGAATTCGGCATCGATGCCGGCGGCACGCTGCACCTGATCGACGAGGCGTTGACCCCCGACTCCTCCCGTTTCTGGCCGGCCGACCAGTATCGTGAAGGCAGCAATCCGCCTTCCTACGACAAGCAGTACGTGCGCGACTACCTGGAAACGCTGGACTGGGGAAAGAAGGCACCGGGGCCGAAACTTCCTGCCGACGTCATCGCCAGGACCAGCGCCAAGTACATCGAGGCCTACGAAAAACTGACCGGCCGGACTTTGTAAGCTGGCGCCATGAACCCGGGGAGCCGGGCGCGGTCGAAATAAATAACATCTTGGGAGGGTGCTTCTGTGAATAACTCGTCAGTCCCGGCAGGCCAGCCGGTTGCGGCACCAGTCATCCGCCGCGTGCCGGCGGGCCGCATCGGCGCTTGGCTCGCGGCCGGCTGGGGCGATGTGGTGGCCAACCCGATCCCCAGCCTTGCCTACGGGCTATTGTTCGGCATCGGCGGCGACCTGATCCTGCTGGCCAGCCTCGGCCGCCCGCACCTGTTTACCGCTGCGCTTTCCGGATTTTTCCTGCTCGCCCCACTGCTCGCCGCCGGCCTTTACGAATTGAGCCGCCAGCATGCGGCAGGCACCCGGCCCACCTTCATCGATACGCTGGCCGCCTTTCGCGGCAATGGGCGCTCGATCGCGCTCTTCGCCCTGGTGCTGGGAACAATCACCCTGCTCTGGGAGCGCGCCTCGTCGATCGGCTTCGGGCTGCTTGGCGGCACCACCGGCGTCAACGTCAAGCAGTTCATTGCCCAAACCGGCGCCAACAGCGACAACACGGTACTCCTGATACTCTGGTTCGTCCTCGGCGGGTTGCTGGCCCTCGTCACCTTTGCCCTCAGTGTCGTCTCGGTGCCGCTGATGCTCGACCGGAACGCCCATTTCGTCACCGCAATTCTTGCCAGCCTCAGGGCCTTCGTCGCCAATACGACCACCTTGCTGCTGTGGGCGGTTACCATCGTCATCCTGACCATGCTTGGCTTCGCGACCCTGCTATTCGGACTCGTCATCATCATGCCCGTGCTCGGCCACGCCTCGTGGCACGCCTATCGCGACCTTGTCGAATGAAATCCCAGCCAACCCGGCGGGTGGCGCTACCGCCCGTTTCTCACGTCTGAAAAAAAATGAACACCGACAATCCCCTCCTCGATTTCTCCGACCTCCCGCGTTTCGACCTAGTCCAGCCCGAGCATGTGAAACCGGCCATCGAATCGCTGTTGACCGCAGGGCGCGAGCTGATCGAACGTCTGACCGCGGAAACCACGCCGGCTACCTGGCGCGATTTTGCCGGTGCCCTGGCCGATGGCCTGGAACCCTTCGGCCGCGCCTGGGGCATCGTCGGCCACCTGCATTCGGTCAATGACGTGCCGGCCTGGCGCGAGGCCTACAACCAGATGCTGCCCGAAGTCTCGCGCTTCTATGCCGAACTCGGCCAGAACTTGAAGCTGTTCGAGAAGTACAAGGCGCTGCGCGGCAGCAGCGAATATGCGACGCTGACCCGTGAGCAGCAAAAGGTCGTCGCCAATGAAATCCGCGATTTCCGCCTGTCCGGCGCCGAACTCCCGGAAGATCAGAAGCCGCGCTTCCAGGCCATCTCGGAAGAACTGTCGCAACTCTCGGCCAAGTTCTCGGAAAACCTGCTCGACGCGACCAACGCCTTCGCCGAGATCGTTACCGACGAGGCCCAGCTTGCCGGCCTGCCGGACGATGCGAAACAGGCCGCCAGGAACGCAGCCGAGAAGGCCGGCGTCGACGGCTGGCGTTTCAGTCTGCAAGCCCCGTCCTACGGCCCGGTGATGCAGTATGCGGAGAATCGTGAACTGCGCGCCCGGATGTACCGCGCCTACGCCACGCGCGCCGCCGAGTTCCACGATGGCAGCAGCAAACCGGAATGGGACAACACGCCAGTCATCCAGCACATGCTCGAATTGCGCCAGGAAGAAGCGAAGATGCTCGGCTTCGGCAGCTTCGCCGAAGTCTCGCTGGCGCCCAAGATGGCTGACACGCCGGCCCAGGTGCTCGCCTTCCTGCGCGAACTTGCGGCCAAGGCCAAGCCTTTTGCCGAAAGGGACGTCGCCGAACTGTGCGCCTTCGCCAGCGATGAACTCGGCATCGCCGACTTCGCGCCATGGGATGCCGCCTACGCTTCGGAAAAGCTGTTGCAGAAGCGCTATGCCTTCTCCGAGCAGGAAGTAAAGCAGTATTTCACCGAGCCCAGGGTGCTGGGCGGCCTGTTCAAGGTCATCGAAAGCCTGTTCAAGTTCAAGGTCAGGCCGGACGATGCACCGGTCTGGCATGAGGACGTTCGTTTCTACCGGCTGGAAACCCCGGCGGGTGATCTGGTCGGTCAGTTCTACCTTGACCTCTACGCCCGCGAAACCAAGCGCGGCGGCGCCTGGATGGACGAGGCGCGCGCGCGGCGCCGTACCGTCGGCGGCATCCAGAAGCCGATCGCTTACCTCAACTGCAATTTCGCCCGCCCGGTCGGCGCAAGGGACGGTAAACCCTTGCCGGCCACCTTCACGCACGACGAGGTGATCACGCTGTTCCACGAAACCGGGCACGGCCTGCACCATCTGCTGACCCGCGGCGAGGAACTGGGGGTGTCCGGCATCCACGGCGTCGAGTGGGATGCCGTCGAGCTGCCCTCGCAGTTCATGGAAAACTACTGCTGGGAATGGACCGTGCTGCAGGGCATGACGGCCCACGTCGACAGCGGCGCCCCGCTGCCGCGCGAACTGTTCGACAAAATGCTGGCGGCGAAGAATTTCCAGAGCGGCATGATGGCAGTGCGCCAGATCGAGTTCTCGCTGTTCGACATGCTGCTGCATTCGGAATTCGACCCGCAAGGCCGGTCGACCGTAATGGACCTGCTCGACGAAGTACGCCGGGAAGTCGCCGTGCTCATTCCGCCCGAATGGCACCGTTTCCCGAACAGCTTCTCGCACATTTTCGGCGGCGGCTATGGCGCCGGCTATTTCAGCTACAAGTGGGCCGAAGTACTGTCGGCCGATGCCTACGCCGCCTTCGAAGAGGCTGGTGATCCGTTCGACCCCACCGTCGGCCAGCGCTTCCTCGACGAAATCCTGTCGGTCGGCGGCTCGCGCCCGGCCATCGAGTCGTTCAAGGCATTCCGCGGCCGCGAACCGAGTGTCGATGCATTGCTGCGCCATAGCGGTATGATTGCAGCGTAAGCAATTATCCCGGGAGAATGAAAATGCGTTACCTGCTCATCCTGTGTCTGGCGCTGACCAGTGTCGGCGCCTCAGCCGAGGCCTATCGCTGGGTCGACCCGCAGGGCCGCACCATCATTTCCGACACCCCGCCGCCGGGCAGGGCAAGGGATGTCTCCAAAGCCGGTTCGGCCAGCGAAACTTCCGATGGCCTGCCCTATGAAGTACGCCGGGCGGTCGACAATTTCCCGGTGACGCTATACACCTCGGCCGACTGCGCCAGCGAATGCAAGCAGGCGCGTGATTTCCTGAATGCGCGCGGCGTGCCATTCACCGAGAAAATGCTGCAGAAACAGGAAGATGTGGACGAGCTGAAGAAACTCGTCGGCGATGCTTTTGTTCCGGCGCTCAAGGTAGGCAAGCAGAGCTTCCGCGGTTTCGAGCCCGCCGCCTACACCAACCTGCTGGATCTCGCTGGTTACCCGAAAAGCGCGGCCTACGGCAGCAAGCCGTCCGGCGGCCTGGCCAAGTGAAGATCGCCAGCTGGAACGTCAATTCACTCAAGGTACGGCTGCCACACCTGCTGGACTGGCTGGCCGAACAACAGCCTGATGCGCTGTGCCTGCAGGAAACCAAGCTTGAGGACCACAATTTTCCGCGGGCCGAGATCGAGGCGGCGGGTTATCAGGTCGCATTCTCGGGTCAGAAGACCTACAACGGCGTTGCCCTGTTAGCCCGCCAAACAATTGGCGAGGTGGTCTGCGGGAATCCGCATTTCCCCGACGAGCAGAAGCGGCTGATTGCCGGCACCGTCGGCGATACCCGCGTCATTTGCGCCTACATGCCGAACGGCCAGGCGGTCGGCAGCGACAAGTACGACTACAAGCTGCGCTGGCTCGACGCCCTGGCCAACTGGCTCGCAGACGAAGTGGCCGCCCACCCAAACCTCGCGCTGTGCGGCGATTACAACATCGCTCCAGACGACCGTGACGTGCACGACCCGAAGGCGTGGGCTGGCCAGATCCTCTGCTCCGAACCCGAACGGAGCGCCTTCCAGCGCCTGATGGGCCTCGGCCTCGAAGACAGCTTCCGCCTCTTCGAGCAACCGGAAAAGACCTTCTCGTGGTGGGACTACCGCATGCTGGGCTTTCAGAAAAATCTCGGTCTGCGCATCGACCATGTGCTGCTTTCATCGCCGCTGGCCAGGCGCTGCACGGCGGCCGGCATCGACCGCGCGCCGCGCAAGCGCGAGCGTCCATCGGACCACGCCCCGGTCTGGGCAACGCTGGCCTGAATGGCCATGGCCGCCATACCCCAAGGGCGCCTCCCGGTGGGCGCGGCCATGGAAACAACACCCCAGGAGTGCTTCCTGCGGGGCGCGGCTGGCCCCATGGTCGACCGCGAAAATCTCCTGAATTTGTACCCTGCCCTGAGCAGCCTGCTGCCGGCGCGACTTGCCCGACTGATGCAGGCGGCAGCGCTCGATCTTCCGGCGGGCGCCCATGTCTTCGCGGAGCGCCAACCCTGCCAGGGTTTCCCGCTATTGCTCGCCGGCAGCATCAAGGTCGTCAAACAGTCGTCGAGCGGCCGCGAACTGATGCTCTACCGCGTTGCGCCCGGCGGCTCCTGCATCATCACTTCGAGCTGCCTGCTCGGACACAGCGACTACAACGCACGCGGCATCGCCGAATCGCCACTCAGGCTGCTGCTCCTGCCGGCGGATTTATTCGAGGTACTGATGCTCGAACACGCGCCGTTCCGCGATTTCGTCTTTCACCTTTTTGCCGAGCGCATCGGCGAACTGATGCAGCTAGTCGAGGAAGTCGCCTTCGCCCGTCTCGACCAGCGGTTGGCCAAGCTGCTGCTCGCCCGCAACGAAAGCGTGCTCAACATCACCCACCAGCAGCTGGCCGACGAACTGGGCAGCGTGCGCGAAATCGTCAGCCGCCTGCTCAAGGGTTTCGCCGAGCAGGGGCTGGTTTCGCTCGGGCGCGAGCAGTTGACCATCACCGACCGCAACCGCCTGCAACAAATAGCCGCTGTGTGACACAGGTTACATACAGCCTCCGGCCGCGCTTCTAGAATATGTTCTCAATTACAACCTGACGGAGAACCAATCATGAAAAGCAATGTTGGCGGAATCGACAAAATCCTGCGTATCGTCGTGGGTCTCGCGCTGGTCGCCTGGGCGCTTGTTGGCGGCGGTCCGGTGTGGGCGTGGATCGGCGTCGTGCCGCTGGCGACCGGCCTGATCGGCTGGTGCCCGGTCTACCCGCTGCTCGGCATGAGCACTTGCCCGACCAAGAAGTAATTCAGCCTGCCTGAACCCAAAACCCGCCGCGGCGGGTTTTTTTACGTCACCTGCAGCGCAGGTGACGGTACTGGTGCCGGCAGTCGTTTTTATGGCATCTCTTGCGGTTACGTCAGGTGATTGGCAATGCGGACGTAATCGTCGACCGTCAGATCTTCGGCCCGCCGTGTCGGATCGATACCGAGCTCGGCGAAACCGGCATCGCTCAGGGTGCCCTTGAGCGTATTGCGCAGCATCTTGCGACGTTGCGAGAAGGCGGTCTGGACGACTTGTGAAAGCCTTTCCTGGCTCTTCGCATTCAGTTCGGAAGCTTCCCTGGGAATCAGGCGAACGACCGCCGATTGAACCTTCGGTGGCGGATCGAAGCTTTCCGGCGGGACGTCGATCAACCATTCGAGGTGGAAGCGGTATTGCAGCATCACCGAGATGCGGCTGAAGTCGCTCTCGCCGGGCACGGCGACCAGGCGCTCGACGACTTCCTTCTGCAACATGAAGTGCATGTCGCGCACGATGCCGACGTAGTTGGCCAGATGAAAGAGCAGCGGCGTCGAGATGTTGTACGGCAGGTTGCCAACCAAGCGCAGATCCTTCCCGATGCTGGCGAAATCGAAGGCCAGCGCGTCGCCTTCGTGGATCGTCATGCGCGCCGGCGGGTACTGCTTTTTCAGGCGGGCGATCAGGTCGCGGTCGATTTCGACGACGTGCAGATGATCCAGACGCGCCAGCAGCGGCTCGGTAATTGCCCCCAGGCCAGGGCCGATTTCGACGACCGTGTCGCCACGATGCGGATCGATGGCCGAAACGATGGCGTTGATGATGCCGCTATCGACGAGAAAATTCTGACCAAAACGGCGACGTGGAATATGTTTCATGATGGTCGCCGTTTCAGAGAAGGCTAGCCTGCCATTGGCAGGTTACGCCGGAACTAAAGCGCTTGCGGGCGACATGGCCTTTCATCCGGCGTGAACTTTTCTGGCGGCCATGCGCGCCGCTTCGGCCATTGCCTCGAACAGGCTGCCCGGATCGGCGCGCCCGCTCCCCGCCAGTTCGAGCGCCGTGCCATGATCCACCGAGGTGCGAATAACGGGCAGGCCCAGCGTGACATTGATGCCGTGCCCGAAGGTGGCGTACTTGAGCACCGTCAGCCCCTGATCGTGGTACATGGCCAGCACCGCGTCGCCGCGCGCCAGCATCGGCGGCGTAAACAGCGTGTCAGCGGGATGCGGGCCGGAAAGCTGCATGCCCTGCGCCCTCAATTTCTCGAGCACCGGCGTGATGACCTCGATTTCCTCCATGCCCAGATAGCCCCCCTCGCCGGCATGCGGATTGAGGCCGGCAACAAGGATGCGCGGTTCGGCCAGCCCGTACTTTTCGCGCAAATCGGCATGCAGGATGCGCAGCGTCCGCGCCAGCATATCCTGCGTGATCGCCGCCGGCACCTCCTTCAGGGGCAGATGCGTGGTCGCCAGTGCGACGCGTAGCGGGCCGTGCCCGGTGCCACCAGCCAGCATCATGACGACGAGCGGCGTGCCGGTTTTTTCGGCCAGGTATTCGGTATGGCCGGTGAAATGGACGCCGGCTTCGTTGATCACGCCCTTGTGCACCGGCGCCGTGACCATTGCCGCGAACTCGCCGGAACGGCAGCCAGCCAGCGCGCGATCAAGCAGCGCCAGAACGTAGGCGCCGTTGGCCGGATTCAGTTGGCCGGCAACTGAAGGAACCGCCAGCGGAATATGCAAGACGTCGAGACTGTCACGGTCGACCGGATTTTCCGGCCGAAAATCACGGAATGCGATGCTCAGGCCGATGGCCTTCGCACGCT
>JBFZCS010000047.1:0-3469 GCA_041307825.1 Azonexaceae bacterium | reverse complement strand
TGGCCGTCGATCGGGCCGAAGTAGTGGAAGCCGAATTCCTCGAACAGCGTGCCGGGGGCGATCATGCCCTTGACGTGCTCCTCGGCGCGGCGCGCCAGTTCGAGCAGCGGCGGCGCCAGTTCGAGCATGTGACGGGCGCCCTCGCGGGCTGCGTTGAAGGTCTTGCCGGACATCAGGCGGGTCAGGATGTTGTTCAGCGCACCGACCGGCGGCGAGATCGACATCTCGTTGTCGTTGAGGATGACCAGCATGTCGGCATCGGCGACGCCGGCGTTGTTCATCGCCTCGAAAGCCATGCCGGCCGACATCGCGCCGTCGCCGATGATGGCGATGGCCTTGCGCGCCTCGCCCTTGTGCTTGGCAGCCAGCGCCATGCCGAGGGCGGCGGAGATCGAGGTCGACGAGTGGCCGACGCCAAAGGTATCGTAGGGACTCTCGCTGCGCTTGGGGAAGCCGGAGACGCCGCCGTGCATGCGCAGGTGGCTCATCCCCGCGCGGCGGCCGGTCAGGATCTTGTGCGCGTAGCACTGGTGGCCGACGTCCCAGACCAGGCGGTCGGCCGGCGTATCGAAGACGGCGTGCAGGGCGATGGTCAGTTCGACGGTGCCGAGATTCGACGAAAGATGGCCCCCGGTCTGCGCCACGGAGTCGATCAGGAAGGCGCGCAGTTCGGTCGCCAGTTGCGGCAATTGCTTGCGTTCCAGCCGGCGCAGGTCGGCCGGACTGTTGATGGTTTCAAGCAAGGAGAAGGCGCTCATTTCAGAATTGCCGGTGGCAGATGAAGTCGGCCAGCTGGGTCAGGCGCGTCGCGCGCTCGCCGAAAATCGAGAGGGCGGCGAGGGCATCGCTGCGCAATTCGTCGGCGTAGGCGCGGGCGGCATCGAGGCCAAGCAGGCTGACGTAGGTCGGCTTCTCGGCGGCTTCGTCCTTGCCGGCGGTCTTGCCTAATGTCGCGGTACTGGCGGTGCAGTCGAGGATGTCGTCGACGACCTGGAAGAGCAGGCCGGCGCGCTTGGCGAAGCGGTCGAGCTTGCCGCGCTCGTCGGGCGACAGCGGCTGGCCGGCGAGCGCGCCGAGCAGCACGGCGGCACGGATCAGGGCGCCGGTCTTCAGCGCGTGCATCAGTTCGAGTTCAGGTTGGTCGAGCGCCTGGCCGACCGCGGCGAGGTCGAGCGCCTGGCCGCCGGCCATGCCGCGCGAACCGCTGGCGTGGGCGAGCAGGGCGATCATTTCAAGTTGCTGTTTCGGCTCGCCGAGCGGCTGCCCGGCCAGCAGTTCGAAGGCTCGGGTTTGCAGGCTGTCGCCGACGAGCAGGGCAGTCGCCTCGTCGAACTCGACGTGGCAGGTCGGGCGGCCACGGCGCAACACGTCGTCGTCCATGCACGGCAGGTCGTCATGCACCAGCGAATAGGCGTGGATCAGTTCGACGGCGCAGGCAACGATTTCGAGCTTTTCCGGTGTCGCGCCGCTTAGTTCGCCGGCGGCAAAGGCGAGCAAGGGCCGGACGCGCTTGCCGCCGGCGAGCGTGGCATAGCGCATCGCGTCGTGCAGGCGCGCGGGGATGCTCTCGGCCGGGGGCAGATGCCGGGCCAGTGCGTTCTCGACGCGGGCCTGCGTGGCGGCCATCCAGTCGGCGAAAGCAGTGGCGCTCACTGCCCCTCCAGGCTGTCGTCCCCCAAGGGGACTTCTTTCAGGGCGCGGTCGACGTCCCGGAACTGGCCATTTTCGAGGATGCGAATCTGCTGTTCGGCATCGGCCAGTTGTGCCTGGCAGTGCTTCATGAGTTCCATGCCACGGCGGTAGGCGGCGATCGAGGCTTCGAGTTCGAGCTTGCCATCTTCCATGCTGTGCACAAGGTTCTCGAGTTCGGCCAGCGCGGCCTCGAATTTCATGTCGACGACAGGGGCTTGATCCATATCAACCGGGTTCGGGGAAACATGTGAAAATACCCTATCAGGGGGCTTCAGGTCAAATTCAGGGAAGGGTAGAATGCCCTTTTGAACCCTGCTGGAGGCGTGGAATGTCCGACGTGGCGACCTTGTCCCGTTTGGCCCCCGCAGTTTCCCAACTGCCGGTCGACTGGTATTTCGACGAGAAGATTTTCGAGCTGGAGAAAAAGCTGATCTTCGATGCCGGTCCCGGTTACGTCGGACATCAGTTGATGGTGCCCGAAGCAATGGATTATCGTTCGCTGGAGTGGCGCGACCACGGGCAGCTGTTGCTCAACGGTGGCAACGAGGGTTTCTGGCAGATGTCCAACGTCTGCCGCCACCGCCAGGCGATCATGCTGCAGGGCGCCGGCAAGCTGCAAGGCAACATCGTCTGCCCGGTCCACCGCTGGACCTATGATACCGGCGGTCAACTGATCGGCGCGCCGCATTTTCCGCAGAATCCGTGCCTGAACCTGAACAAGGCGCCGCTCGAAAACTGGAACGGTCTGCTGTTCAAGGGGCCGCGCTCGGCGAATGCCGACCTGGCCGGCATGAACGTGACCAATCAGCTCGATTTCGCCGGCTACAAGCTTGATCACGTCGAGATGCACGAGTGCAATTACAACTGGAAAACCTTCATCGAGGTTTATCTCGAGGATTACCACGTCGTGCCGTTTCACCCGGGACTGGGCAACTTCGTCACCTGCGACGACCTGACCTGGCAGTTCGGCGACTGGTATTCGGTGCAGCGGGTGGGCATCACGTCGCTGAAGAAATCTGGTTCCCGCGCCTACGAACGCTGGCAGAAGGCGGTGCTCGACATCTACGGCGCCGAGGCAAGGACGCCGGAGCATGGCGCCATCTGGCTGACCTATTTTCCGAACATCATGGTCGAGTGGTATCCGCACGTGCTGGTCGTATCGACACTGATTCCGCAGGATGTGAACAAGACCCTGAACGTCGTCGAGTTTTATTACCCCGAGGAAATCGTCGATTTCGAGCGCGATTTCATCGAGGCCGAGCGTGCCGCCTACATGGAAACGGCCATCGAGGACGACGACATCGGCGAGCGCATGGACCGTGGCCGCTACGCGCTGATGAAGGAAGGGCGCAACGAGGTCGGCCCCTATCAGAGCCCGATGGAAGACGGCATGCAGCATTTCCACGAGTTCTATCGGCGGATCATGCAGGCGCACCTGTAAGCGGTTGCTGCATTGCACAAGGCGCCGCGGTAAAATCCGGCGCCTTTGTTATTTTTGAGCCGCTTACGCATGCAATCTCTCTGGATGCTGGTCGCCAGCCTGCTGTTCGCCTGCATGGGGGTGTGCGTCAAGCTCGCCGCGGCAACCCATTCGGCGGTCGAGATCACCTTTTACCGCAGTTTCATCTCGCTGCTCATCATGTTCGTGCTGGTGCGCCTGCACGGGGTGCGGCTGGCGACGCCGCACTGGCGCTGGCAAGTCAGCCGCGGGGTGGTCGGCTTTGCCGCCATCTTCGCCTATTTCTACGCCATCATCCTGCTGCCGCTGGCGACGGCG
>JBFZCS010000046.1:0-40713 GCA_041307825.1 Azonexaceae bacterium | reverse complement strand
TCCGCGTCACCGGCGTGCACAGCGGCAAAGCGGTGGTCGTCCGCGTCACCGACCGCGGCCCCTTCCATGCCGATCGCGTCATCGATCTTTCCTACACCGCCGCTTACAAGCTCGGCCTGATCAACGGCGGCAGCGGCCAGGTCGAGGTCGAGGCGATCATCCCCGGCGAAACGCCCGCCACATCGTATGCACAGGTCACGCCGCCGCCCAAGCTGGCGCCTGCCGAACGGGATGAAATCGAGGCGCTGGTGAAGCGTCTGGCGCTCGAGGAGAGGCCGGTTCAGGCGGTGGCATCAACCGGCGCGAACGGCGAAGGCGCCGCCCCGAAAGGCGTCTTTCTGCAACTCGGCGCTTTCGCCAGCGCCGACAACGCCGAAAACCTGAAGAACCATCTGTCCCGCGAACTCGACTGGCTGGCCGAGCCGATGCGCATTCAGCCGGGCGGCGGCATCCATCGCCTGCAACTCGGCCCCTACACCAGCCGGACCGATGCCGACCGGGTTGCCGAGAAAATCCGCGCAGCGCTGGGCGCCAAACCGACCGTCTTCATCCGCTAGCCGGCGGCAGAGAAACTTGCTGGGGTTTGACCCGCATCAATGGCGGCCTGGGTGCGCCGGCTATACTCGACCGCTTGACTTACAGCAGGCAACCTCATGCGCTCCCTGCCCGACCTCATCTGCCCCGCCGGCAGCCTGCCGGCGCTCAAGGCGGCCATCGATAACGGCGCCGATGCCGTCTATCTCGGTTTCAAGAACGACACCAATGCGCGCAATTTCGCCGGTCTGAATTTCGATCCGAAGAGCATGGCCGATGGCATCCGCTACGCGCACGGCAAGGGCCGGGAAATCCTGATCGCCATCAACACCTTCCCGCAGGCCGGGCGCGGCGCCGAGTGGCAGAAGGCAGTCGATGCCGCGGTCGACCAAGGTGCCGACGCCATTATCCTGGCCGATATCGGCCTGCTCGACTACGCTGCCAGTCGCCATCCGCAACAGCGCCTGCACTTGTCGGTGCAAGGCTCGGCGACCAGCTACGAGGCGATCAACTTCTGCCAACGCGAATTCGGCATCCGCCGCGCCGTCCTGCCGCGCGTATTGACGCTGGCCCAGGTCGAGCATGTGATCAAGAACACCACGGTCGAAATCGAAGTCTTCGGCTTCGGCAGCCTGTGCGTGATGAACGAGGGGCGCTGCTGGCTATCGTCCTATGCCTGCGGCGAATCGCCGAATACCATCGGCGCCTGCTCACCGGCCAAGTACGTCAAGTGGGACAAAAAGCCCGGTGAAATGGAAACACGGCTCAACGGCATCCTGATCGACCGCTTCGGCGACGCCGAACCGGCCGGCTACCCGACGCTGTGCAAGGGCCGCTTCGAGGTGCAGGGCGAAACCTATTACGCGCTGGAAGAGCCGACCAGCCTCAACGCCCTGGAAATCCTGCCCGACATCGTCAGGATCGGCGTCCGCGCCATCAAGGTCGAAGGCCGCCAGCGCAGCCCGGCTTACGTCACGCAGGTCACCCGCACGCTGCGTGCGGCGCTCGATTCGCTGCGCGACGGCGCCGAGCGGTTCCACGTGAAACCAGCGTGGCAGGCCGAACTGGCCAAGGTTTCCGAGGGTAGCCAGGCAACGCTCGGCGCCTACAGCCGGCCGTGGCGCTAAGGGAAAACCCGGCATGAAACTCGCGCTCGGACCCCTGCTCTATTTCTGGCCCAAGGCCGAGGTCATGGAGTTCTACGCCGAGATGGCGCAGAACCCGGCGCTCGACATCATCTACGTCGGTGAGGTCGTCTGCTCGCGCCGCCAGCAGCTGCGCACCACCGACTGGATCGGCCTGGCCCGCGACCTGAGCGATGCCGGCAAGCAGGTCGTCGTCTCCGCCCAGGCCCTGCTCGAATCGGAAAGCGATCTCAAGGCGCTGCGCCGGCTGATCGATGAGTCGGGCTGCATGATCGAAGCCAACGACCTGGGTGCGGTCAACCTCGTCCACGGGCAGGATTTCGTCGCCGGTCCGCACCTGAACATCTACAACGAGGCAACGCTCGCCAGCTTCGCCCGCTACGGCCTGAAGCGCTGGGTGCCGCCGCTCGAAGCGCCGCGCACGCTGGTCGAAACCCTGCACCGGAGCCGGCCGGCCGGCGTCGAGACCGAAGTCTTCGTCTATGGCAAGATTCCGCTCGCCTTCTCGGCCCGCTGTTTCACGGCCCGCCACTACGACCTGAACAAGGACGACTGCCAATTCAAGTGTCTCGATCATGCCGAAGGCCTGCTCCTGAAAACGCGCGAAGGGCAGGATTTCCTGACCATCAATGGCATCCAGACCATGTCGGCGCAAAACTACAACCTGCTGCACGAAATTCCGGACATGCTGGCGATGGGCATCGACATCATCCGCATCAGTCCGCAGAAGGCGCACATCGGCGAGATCATCACCGCCTTCGACGCGGCGCGGCGCGGCGCGACGGTCAGCCCCGACCGCACGGGCTGGAGTTCCAGCGGCGAGGTCGACGGTTACTGGTTCGGCGCCGCCGGCATCGTCCGGCGCCACCCGGAAGTCATTGAACAAGCGGGAGCATGAACATGAATCCAGGGTTCACCATTCCCCGGTTCCGTCTGCCCGGATTCGTATCCAGCGTGTTTCAGGCGCTGCCGCAGTGGCCGCATGCTCTGGTGCTGGTCACCGCCCTGAACGCCGCGCTGAAAATGAAATTGCTGCCTGCGGACGGGTTGACCGCGCTCGAAGGGAAGCTGTTCCGGGTTCGCGTCCTCGATAGCGGCGGCGAAGCTTCCTACACCTATCGCGACGGCCTGTTCCGTCCGGTTTTCCGTCCCGATCGCGAACCCGACCTCGCCTTCGCCGCCAACCTTTCCGCCTACCTGCAGTTACTGGCGCGCCAGGAAGATCCGGACACCCTGTTCTTCAACCGCGAACTCGAAATCTCCGGCGACACGGAACTCGGCCTGCTCGTCAAGAACATGCTCGACGCGGTTGAGTGGCCGAGCCTGCCCGGCCTGCCGCAACTCAGGCGCTGATCACCGATCGCCGGTCGGCACGATGCTGACCAGTTCCTCCATCGGCTCCGGCATAGTCCGCAGCACCGGGGGAATATGAACCGTGATTAAGGTGTATTCTGAAAGCATGGCACACCTGCTCTGAGGACATCCACAGCACAGCACAAGCAGTTTCAGGTTCGAAAAAAACGGGAGGCCGTAGCCTCCCGTCTTCATCTCGAGCGCGGCATGCGTTCAGCTTTTCTTCTGCGTATCCAGGCGGAACTTTACGTAGCTGCCCGGGGCATCCTCGATCACCTTGAGCGTGCCGTCTTCCGGCTTGCGTGCCTTGACCTTGGCGCTGCCACCAGGCAGGCCGATGACCCACTCGTTCCAGTGCGTCCACCACGAACCGGCGTTCTGCGTGGCGCCGGCCAGGAAGTCTTCCGGGTTTTCCGGCAGATTGCCGTCGGTAGCATCGTTGGTCCAGTAGCCGTACTTGTTGGCGACCGGCGGATTGACGATGCCGGCGATGTGGCCGGAACCGCCGAGCACGAACTTGGTCGGGCCGGACGGCAGGCGGGCGCCAATGTAGGTGCTCTTCCACGGCGCGATGTGATCTTCGACCGTCGAAACGAAGTAGCACGGCGTCTTGACCTTGCTCAGGCCGATCTTGACACCCCCGAGTTCGAGCCCGCCCGGTTCACTGAGCTTGTTGGCCAGGTACAGGTTACGTAGGTAGAAGCTGTGCATCGCCGCCGGCATGCGGGTCGAGTCGGAGTTCCAGTAAAGCAGGTCGAAGGGGAACGGATCCTTGCCCATCAAGTAGTTGTTGACCACGAAGGACCAGATCAGGTCGTTGGCGCGCAACATGTTGAAGGTGCCGGCCATTTCCGAGCCTTCGAGGAAGCCGCGTTCCTGCATCTTCTTTTCCAGCCCGGCGACCGCGCCTTCGTCGAGGAAGACCCCAAGTTCGCCCGGCTCGGAGAAATCGAGCATGGTCGTGAAGAAGGTTGCTGAATTGGCGCGCTTGTCCTTCTTGGCCGTCATGTAGGCCAGCGTGGTCATGGCCAGCGTACCGCCCAGGCAGTAGCCCGCCAGGTTGACGCTGTTCTCGCCGGTTTGCGCGCAAACCTGGTTGATCGCTTCGACCGAGCCCTCGAGCAGGTAGTCGTCGAAGGTTTTCTTCGCCAGTTTCTCATCCGGGTTGATCCACGACATGATGAAGGTGGTGTGGCCCTGATCGGTCGCCCACTTGACCAGCGAGTTCTTCTCGCGCAGGTCGAGGATGTAGTACTTGTTGATCCACGGCGGAACGATCAGGAACGGCTTCTTGTACTGGTCGGGTGTGGACGGGTCATACTGGATGAGCTGGAAAAGTTCGTTCTGGAAGACCACCTTGCCCGGCGTCGTGGCGACGTTCTTGCCCATTTCGAAGGCCGAGGTGTCAGTCATCCGGATGCGCAGTTGCCCGTCGCCGGATTCGACGTCGTGCAGCAGGTTGTTGAGGCCCTTGATCAGGTTCTGGCCGTGGCTGTTCACGGTTTCACGAAAAACCTGCGGGTTGGTCAGCGCGAAGTTCGAAGGCGACAGCGCGTCAATGTACTGGCGGGTGAAGAAATTGACCTTCTGCTGGGTGTTTTCGTCCAGTCCTTCGGTGCCGGCGACGGTGTCGTGCAGGTGGCGGGCGGTGATCAGGTAGGACTGCTTGACGAAATCGAACAGGAAATGCTGTTCCCACTCCTCGTCCTTGAAGCGGTTGTCACCTTTCTTCGGCGATGCAATCGGCGCGTGAACCGGCATGCCCATCATCTTCATGGAGGTGTTCTGCCACAGCGAGAAGTAATCCCACATCATGTTCATCTGCGTCTGGGCCATCTTGTACGGATTGGCCATCAGGCGCGACGACAGGTCCATGAACGCCTTGGCGACACCGAGTTCGTCGGTCGGCGCGCTGACGCCGGCCTTGGCCTTCTTTTCGACGAACTGGGAAATCAGGCGCGAAGCGCGCTGCGCGACTTCGGCATAGGTCTTGGCCATTTCGGCCGGGTCGGGCAGATTGCCTGCCTTCTCATCGGTTTTCTGCGACATATTCGAACTCCCTCTGTCATTGCGCGGCGTTGAGATTACGCCGCGTGTATCGAATCACACCGTCGGTATCGGTACTGCGTGACAACCGTCCGGCTTGTTCGAGGTGGTTAAGATGGGCAATTGCTTCGCCCATGGCAAACATGGTTTGATGCGTATCGAGCGCCCGCTGAAACAGGGTTTCGAGCAACCCGGCTGCGCTCTGCGGCGCATCTTCACAAGTCTCCTCAAGTGCGCGCAACCGGTCTTCATGGTGCGCGCGCAATGCCTCCACCCGCGCCTGTATCCCCGTGAAGGGCAGGCCATGCGAGGGTAAAACCAATGTTTTTTCCGGCATTTCCCGGGTCAGTTCCTGCAGAGACTCCAGAAACCAGCCCAGCGAATCGGCTTCCGGGGTCGCCGCGAATACACTGATATTCGTGGAAATTTTCGGCAAAAGCATGTCGCCTGAAATTAACACGCCAAGTTCGGCGCAGTAAAGAGCCATATGCTCCGGCGAGTGGCCATGACCGATCAAAATCCGCCATTTTTTCCCGTCGACCGCGACCGTGTCGCCGGCTTTCAGACGGTTGTAATGCTCGGGCAAGGCCGGCACCGCCAGGCGATAACCCGACCCGCGATTCTCGAATTTCGCCAGCCGCTCGGCTTCGAGGCCGTGCTGGCGGAACTGCTCGACCATGAAACGCGCCCCGTGGCCGCCGACTTCGTTCCACACGACATGCGCGGTCAGGAACTCGCCGGTGGTCATCCACAGTTCGGCACCCGTCTCGTTCATCAGCCAGGTCGCCAGGCCGAGGTGGTCCGGGTGAAAATGCGTCACGATCAGACGCCGCACCGGACCATCCAGCCCGGCGATCAGCGGGCGCCAGAGTTCGCGCACGGCATCGTTGGCGAAGCCGGTATCGACGATCGTCCACCCGTCGCCATCACGCAGCAGCCACAGGTTGATATGGTCGAGCTGGAAGGGAAGCGGCATGCGCAGCCAGTAGATTCCCGGCGCGACCTCGAACTGCTGGCCGGCGGCCGGTGGATGCGCATGGGGATAATGCAGGGACATGTTGCAGGCCAGTAAACTGAGTCTGCAAATTACCATACGGTAGCGAATTGAAAAAACTTCTTTCTTCTGATCTACTTGGCTGCAATCGACAAGGATCGCCCAGTGCCCACGACCACCACCACTTTCGCCATCTCCGATCTTGCCCGCGAATTCGGGATCACGCCGCGCACGATCCGCTTCTGGGAAGACCAGGGCATCCTGGCGCCGGAACGCGAAGGCAGCAAGCGGGTATTTACCCGGCGCGACCGCGCCCGCCTGAAAATGGCCCTGCGCGGCAAGCGGCTCGGCCTGTCGCTGGCCGAAATCAAGGACCTGATCGGCATGTACGCCAGCACCGAGGACGAAACCCCGCAATTGCTGGAGTGCCTTCGCGTCATGTCCAAACGGCGGGAAGCCCTCGTACAGCAGCGCGAGGACATCGAGGCGATGCTGGCTGAAATTTCCCTGTTCGAGCAACAGTGCCAGCAAGAACTGGTACGTCGCGAATCCCGATGAAAAATCTCCCAAGGACAGTTGACGTTAACGTCAACGTAAATACAATCACGTCATGAGCCATATTTCCGATCCCCATTTCGCCGAACGCGTCCGCGCCAGCTTCGCGCTGCAGCACGCGATGGCGCTGATCCGCGCGACGCTGCCGGTTATCGAGCACGGTTACGCCGAGATTCATCTGCCGCACTGGAGCGGCGTCGAGCAGCAGCATGGTTTCGTGCATGGCGGCGTGGTCGGGATGATTGCCGATTCGGCAGCCGGCTATGCAGCTATGACCATGGTGCCGCCCTCGGCTTCGGTGCTGAGCGTGGAATACAAGATCAACAACATGGCGCCCGCCGACGGCGACTACCTGATTGCCGCCGGCAAGGTGATCCGGGCCGGGCGGACGCTGATCGTCACCCAAGGCGAGGTCTTCGCGATCAAGGACGGCCGGAAAACACAATGCGCGCTGATGCAACAGACCGTCATGGTCATGCATGGCAAACCCGAAAAATCGCAGCGAGAAAAACCGTGAACATTCCCAGCCTCGACTTCGGCCTCGGCGAGGACGTCAACCTGCTGCGCGACGCGGTGAAGGCTTTTGCCAACGCAGAAATCGCCCCGCGCGCCGCCGAGATCGACCGCGTCAACGAATTCCCCGCCGACCTGTGGAAGAAGTTCGGCGCCATGGGCCTGCTCGGCATGACCGCCGGCGAGGAATACGGCGGCACCGACATGGGCTACCTCGCGCACATCGTCGCGCTCGAGGAAATC
Organism: Azonexaceae bacterium; assembly: GCA_041307825.1. Taxonomy (GTDB): domain Bacteria; phylum Pseudomonadota; class Gammaproteobacteria; order Burkholderiales; family Rhodocyclaceae; genus Azonexus. Next base: position 33,330 of record JBFZCS010000046.1, on the reverse strand, counting down.
TCCCGCGCCTCGGCCTCGGTCGGCCTCTCCTACGGTGCACACTCGAATTTGTGCGTAAACCAGATTCGCCGCAATGGAACGGAAGCCCAGCGCCAGAAATACCTGCCCAAGCTGATTTCCGGCGACCATGTCGGCGCGCTGGCGATGTCCGAGCCGAACGCCGGTTCCGACGTCGTTTCGATGAAGCTGAAAGCCGAGAAAAAGGGCGACCGTTACGTCTTGAACGGTTCCAAGATGTGGATCACCAACGGCGGCGATGCTGATACGCTGGTCGTCTATGCCAAGACCGACCCGAACGCCGGGGCCAGGGGCATGACCGCCTTCATCGTCGAAAAGGGCTTCACCGGGTTCAGCTGTGGGACCCACCTCGACAAGCTCGGCATGCGCGGCTCGAACACCTTCCCGCTGTTCTTCGACGATTGCGAAGTCCCGGAAGAGAACGTCCTCGGCGGCGTCGGCAACGGCGCCCGGGTCCTGATGTCCGGCCTCGACTACGAGCGCGCCGTGCTCTGCGGCGGTCCGCTCGGGATCATGGCTGCCTGCATGGATGTCGTCGTCCCCTTCCTGCACGAGCGTAAGCAGTTCGGCCAGGCGATCGGCGAATTCCAGCTGATGCAGGGCAAGGTCGCCGACATGTATTCCACTTGGCAGGCCACGCGCGCCTACGTCTATGCCGTCGGCCGCGCCTGCGATGTGAGCGATCACTCACGCACGCTGCGCAAGGATGCCGCCGGCGCCATCCTTTACTCGGCCGAGAAGGCGACCTGGATGGCCGGCGAAGCCATTCAAACCTTGGGCGGCGTCGGCTACACCAACGAGTACCCGGCCGGCCGCCTGTGGCGCGACGCCAAGCTCTACGAGATCGGGGCAGGTACTTCGGAAATCCGTAGAATGCTGATCGGTCGCGAACTTTTCGCCGAGACCGCTTGAACCAGCGTCGCCAGCAACCGGGAGTAGCACTCACATGTCAGTAGTCCTGCGCACGCTCAGCGCCACCGACGGCGAAGCCCTGGAACAGGTCCGCCAGTACTTCCGCAATTACGCGGCATGGCTGGGCGTCGATCTGTCGTACCAGAATTTCGACCAGGAAATGGCCTCGTTGCCCGGCGCCTATTCGGCCCCCGAAGGCCGGCTGTTTTTTGCCGAAGTCGACGGGCGTCCCGCCGGTTGTGTCGGCGTTCGAGCGTTGAGCGGCAGCGAAGGCGTCTGCGAGATGAAGCGTCTCTACGTGACGGCGGAAGAACGCGGCCACGGTGTCGGTGCCGCGCTGGCGCTGGCGGCGATCAAGGCCGCCAAGGAAATCGGCTATCGCAAGCTGATGGTCGACACCGTGCCCAACATGCGGATGGCCGTAAAGCTCTATCGCGAACTCGGCTTTACCGAGGCGCCGGCCTACTACCAGACCCCGGTCGAGGGCACGATGTTCCTCGCGCTCGACCTGGAAAACTGGTCAGAGGAGGAAATCCGCAACGAGAACCTCTCCCACCTGTTCGATTTCAACCGCGCCTGGTCCCGCCAGATGCGGGAAATCGATCCGACCTACTTCGAGAAACTGGCCCGCTTGCAGACCCCGGAATTCCTGTGGATCGGTTGTTCCGATTCGCGCGTCCCGGCCAACCAGATCGTTGGCCTGCTGCCGGGCGAAGTATTCGTCCATCGCAACGTCGCCAACGTCGTCGTCCATACCGATCTCAACTGCCTGTCGGTAATCCAGTACGCGGTCGATGTGCTGAAAGTGAAACACATCATGGTCGTCGGCCACTACGGCTGTGGCGGCGTCGGCGCCGCGCTGCGCCGCGATCGGGTTGGCGTCGTCGACCTCTGGTTGCGCCACGTCCAGGACGTACACAAAAAACATCTGGCTGCGGTCGACCGCTTGCCGGAAGAGCAACGCCACGACCGCCTTTGCGAACTGAACGTAATGGAACAGGTCGTCAATGTCTGTCACAACCCGGTCGTCCAGGATGCCTGGCAGCGTGGCCAGCGCCTGACCATCCATGGCTGGATCTACGGCCTAAAGGACGGCCTGATGCACGATTTCGGCATCACCGTGCATCGCCCTGAGGATTTGCAGTCGCGTTACGACGCCGCGCTTAAGGCGCTGGACGTCTAGCCGTTACCGTTGAGAACCCGGCATGAATGACCCGATCGTCATCGTTTCCGCTGCCCGTACCCCGATGGGTTCGTTCCAGGGCGGCTTCAGCAGCCTGACCGCCGCCAACCTGGGCGCCGTCGCCATCAGGGCTGCCGTCGAACGCGCCGGCATCGACGCCAATCTGGTCGACGAGGTGCTGATGGGCTGCGTGCTGCAGGCCGGCCAGGGCCAGGCGCCGGCCCGCCAGGCGGCCTTGCAGGCCGGGCTGACGCTCGCCGCCGGCTGCGCGACGATAAACAAGGTCTGCGGCTCGGCGATGAAAGCGACCATGCTCGGCCACGACGGCCTCCTCGCCGGCTCCTGCAATATTGCCGTGGTCGGCGGCATGGAGTCGATGACCAACGCCCCCTACCTGCTCCCGAAAGCCCGGGGCGGCTATCGCCTCGGTCATGGCCAGATCATCGACCACCTGTTCATGGACGGCCTCGAGGATTCCTATTCGAAGGAAAACCGCGGCCGCCTGATGGGCACCTTCGCCGAGGACTGGGCCGCCAGCTACCACTTCAGTCGCGCCGCACAGGACGAATTCGCCATCCGTTCGACGACCCGCGCCAAGCAGGCCAGCAGTGACGGCAGCCTTGACTGGGAAGTCGCCCCGGTCAGCGTCGCCGGCAGACACAGCGATGTCGTGCTCGACAAGGACGAAGGACCGTTCGCGGTCAACATCGAAAAAATCCCGACCTTCAAGCCGGCGTTCCGCAAGCATGGCACGGTGACCCCCGCCAACTCGTCGTCGATTTCCGATGGCGCCGCCGCCCTGGTGCTGATGCGCGCCGCGTCGGCCGAAAAGCTTGGGTTGAGTCCGCTCGCCCGCATCGTCGGCCACGCCACTTATGCCGACGCCCCGGCGCTGTTCCCGACCGCGCCGGTCGGCGCCATGCGGAAATTGTTCGTAAAAACCGGGTGGACCGCGACCGACGTCGACCTGTATGAAATCAACGAGGCCTTTGCCGTGGTCACCATGGCCGCCATGCACGACATGCAGCTGCCCGCCGGAAAGGTCAACATCCATGGCGGTGCCTGTGCGCTCGGCCACCCGATCGGTGCTTCCGGCGCGCGCATCGTCGTCACGCTGCTCGGCGCACTGAAGAAGTATGGCCTGCGGCGTGGCGTCGCGGCGCTGTGCATCGGCGGCGGCGAAGCGACGGCGCTCGCGGTGGAAATGCTGTAAGTGTCGCAGCAGGCCGGATCCATCACCTACCTCAAGCTGATCGGCGCCATGTTCATGTGGGGCGGCACCTGGATCGCGGGACGCATCGTCGCGCAGGAACTGACGGCGCCGCTCGCCGCCCCGGCCATCCGCTTCCTGCTCGCCGGGCTGGTGCTCGGCGGCTTTGCGCTGCTCACCGAGGGGCGCATTCCGCGCCCGCAAACAGGCAGCGAGTGGGGCACCGTCAGCGGCCTGGCGATGACCGGTATCTTCCTCTACGCCCTGTGTTTTTTTTATGGCCTGAAGCACATCAGCGCCGGACGCGGCGCGCTGGTCGTCGCCCTGACCCCGGTCGTCGTCGCGCTGGCTGCCTGGTTTCTCGGCCAGGAACGGATGGCCCCGCTCAAGCTGACAGGCATCGCCATTGCCCTGGCCGGCTGTCTGACAGTCATTGGCAACGGCAATCCGCTGGCGCTGCTGCACGGCGCGGTCGACATCGGCGAGTGGCTGATCCTCGGCTGCGTGTTCTGCTGGACGGCCTACACCTTCATCGGGCGGCGCGCGACTAAGACACTTTCCCCGCTTGCAGCGACCTTGTGGGCCAGTCTCATCGGCGCCCTGCTGCTCGGCATCACCGCGCTCGCCCAGGGCGGCGCCGAAATCGCCGAATGGTCATGGCACGTCTGGGCCAGCGTCGTCTTCCTGGCGATCGGCGGCACCGCCCTCGCCTTCACCTGGTTTGCCGACGGCGTCAAGCGCCTCGGCGCCGCCAGGGCGTCCGCCTTCGTCAACCTCGTCCCGGTCTTCGCCGTCCTGCAGGCTGCCGTCCTGCTCGACGAACGCCTCGGGCTGTCCGTGCTCGCAGGTGGCCTGCTGGTCATCGCCGGCGTCTGGCTGACGGCCAATTTCTCGGAGAGAGCAGCATGATCCTGACGCAGGAACAGGAAATGATCCGTGACGCGATGCGCAGCTTCGCGCAGGAGCGCCTCGCCCCCTTCGCCGGCGAATGGGACCGCAACCACACCTTCCCGGCCGCTGCGCTCAAGGAACTGGGCGCGCTGGGGGCGCTGGGTATGGTCGTGCCTGAAGAATGGGACGGCGCCGGTATGGACTACATGGCGTTGGTCCTGACCCTCGAGGAAATCGCCGCCGGCGACGGCGCCACCTCGACCATCGTCTCGGTGCAGAATTCGCTCGCCTGCGGCATCACGACGAAATACGGCAGCAACGCGCAGAAGGAAGAATGGCTGAAACCGCTGGCCCGTGGCGACGCGCTCGGCTGCTTCTGCCTGACCGAGCCGCACACCGGCTCCGACGCCGCGGCGATCACTACCCGCGCCGAGCGCGATGGCGACGATTTCGTGCTGAACGGCGTCAAGCAGTTCATCACCACCGGCAAGCATGCGGACGTCGCCATCGTCTTCGCGGTCACCGACAAGGCCGCCGGCAAGAAGGGCATCTCCTGCTTTCTGGTGCCGACCGAAACGCCGGGCTATATCGTTGCCCGCATCGAGGAAAAGATGGGCCAGCACGCCTCCGATACCGCGCAGATTCTCTTCGAGAACTGCCGCGTGCCGGCCTCCGCCCTGCTCGGCAACGAAGGCGAAGGCTACAGGATCGCGCTGTCCAATCTCGAAGCCGGGCGCATCGGCATCGCCGCCCAGGCGGTCGGCATGGCGCGCGCCGCGTTCGAGGCGGCGGTGCGCTATGCCAAGGAGCGGGTCACCTTCGGCGTGCCGATCATCGACCATCAGGCGGTCAATTTCCGCCTTGCCGACATGGCCACCCAACTCGAGGCCGCCCGCCTGATGGTCTGGCGCGCCGCTGCGCTCAAGGATGCCGGCCGGCCGTGCCTGACCGAAGCCTCGATGGCTAAGATGTTCGCCTCGGAAATGGCCGAGAAGGTCTGTTCCGATGCCATCCAGATCCACGGCGGCTACGGCTACGTCAGTGATTTTCCGGTCGAGCGCATCTACCGTGACGTGCGCGTCTGCCAGATCTACGAAGGCGCCAACGACATCCAGCGGCTGGTCATCGGCCGTGCCGTGGCGGCGTGAAGCCAACCTTGACAGGAGGCAGTTGATGTCCGAGCCCATCGATTTCTGGTTCGATTTTTCCAGCCCCTACGGCTATCTGATGAGCGAACGCATCGACGATCTGGCCGCCCGTTTCGGTCGCAAGGTGCGCTGGCACCCGATCCTGCTCGGCGTCGTCTTCAAGGCGACCGCCAGCGCACCGCTGACCTTGCAACATCCCGCCAAGGCCGCCTACGCGCTGCGCGATTTTGAACGCTCGGCGCGTTTCCTGGGCGTCCCCTGCCGCCGCCCGACGCGCTTTCCGTTGCCGACGCAGAACGCCGCCCGCGCCTACTACTGGCTGCACGGGCAGGATTGCGCGCTGGCGCGGCGCTTCGCCCACGCCACCTATCGCGCGCTGTTCGTCGACGACCGCGACATTTCCGCACCAGCGGTCGTGCTCGAAATTGCCGCTAATCTGGGGGTCGACCGCGAAAGGCTCGAAGCAGCGCTGCAGAGTCCTGAAATAAAGGACCGGCTCAAGGAAGAAGTCGACAACGCGCTGCGCATTGGCCTCTTCGGCTCGCCGCATGTCATCATCGACGGCGAAGCATTCTTCGGCGCCGACCGCCTGCCGCAAATCGAGCGCTGGCTGGAAACCGGCGGCTTCTGAAATTGAGATGAAATCACGTGTGAACAGCAAGGAACGAACATGAAACGAATCTGCGTCTTCTGCGGCTCCAATATCGGCCGCAACCCGAGCTACCGCGCCGAAGCTGAAAAACTCGGCCGCCTGCTCGCCAGGCGTGACATCGAACTGGTCTATGGCGGCGGCAATATCGGGCTCATGGGCGCTGTCGCCGATGCCTGTCTCGCCGCCAACGGCACGGTCATCGGCGTCATTCCCCAGGCGCTGGTCGGCAAGGAAGTGGCGGGTTGCGTCGTCGATCACCGGGCGCTGACCCGCATGGAAATCGTCGATTCGATGCACACCCGCAAGGCGCGGATGGCCGAGTTGTCCGACGGCTTCATCGCCCTGCCCGGCGGTTTCGGCACCTTCGAGGAATTCTGCGAAGTCCTGACCTGGGGCCAGCTCGGGTTTCACGTGAAACCGATGGGCCTGCTCAATGTCGCAGGTTTTTACGATCCGCTGCTCGCCCTCTTCGACCATGCCGTCGACCAGGGCTTCCTGCGCGCGGAAAACCGGGCCATGGCGCTCGCCGAAACCGATATCGAGCGTTTGCTCGACGCCATGGCCGCCTACCATCCTGAGCCGGTCAGCAAGTGGCTGAAGGAATCGCAACAGCTTTGACCGCGAGGCAACATGACCGTCCTTAAATCCCAGCTCAACCCGCGCAGCGCTGATTTTCAGGCGAACGCGGCAGCCATGGCAACGGTCGTCGCCGACCTGCACGAGAAGGTCGAGAAGATCGCCCTCGGCGGTCCGGAAGCGGCACGCCAGAAGCATCTGGCGCGCGGCAAGCTGCTGCCGCGCGAGCGGGTCAACGGCCTGCTCGACCCCGGCACGCCCTTCCTCGAAATCGGCCAGTTCGCGGCCTACGGCATGTACGGCGGCGACGTCCCCGCCGCCTCGGTGATCGCCGGCATCGGCCGCGTCAATGGCGTCGAATGCATGGTCGTCGCCAACGATGCAACGGTGAAGGGCGGCACCTATTACCCGCTGACCGTCAAAAAGCACCTGCGCGCTCAGGAAATCGCCCTCGAAAACCGCCTGCCCTGCATCTATCTGGTCGATTCCGGCGGCGCCTTCCTGCCCATGCAGGATGAGGTCTTTCCGGACAAGGAGCATTTCGGCCGCATCTTCTTCAACCAGGCCAACCTGTCGGCGCAAGGCATTCCGCAGATCGCTGCCGTCATGGGTTCATGCACCGCCGGCGGCGCCTACGTGCCGGCGATGTGCGACGAGTCGATCATCGTCAAAAATCAGGGCACCATCTTCTTGGGTGGCCCTCCGTTGGTGAAAGCGGCGACCGGTGAAGTGGTGTCGGCCGAAGACCTCGGCGGCGCCGATGTGCATACGCGCATTTCCGGCGTCGTCGACCACCTGGCCGAGAACGATGCCCACGCACTGGCCATCGCCCGCCGCATCGTCAAGGACCTGAACTGGAAGAAGGCCCCGCCGGTCACGTTGACCCAGCCCCTCGAACCGCGCTACCCGACGCAGGAGCTGTACGGCGTCATCCCGACCGACAGCAAGAAGCCCTTCGACGTGCGCGAGATCATCGCCCGTATCGTCGACGATTCCGATTTCGACGAATTCAAGGCGCGCTACGGCACCACGCTGGTCTGCGGTTTCGCCCGCATCCACGGCTACCCGGTCGGCATCGTCGCCAACAACGGCATCCTGTTCAGCGAATCAGCCCTGAAAGGTGCCCACTTCATCGAACTGTGCGCGCAACGCGGCATTCCGCTGGTTTTCCTGCAAAACATCACCGGCTTCATGGTCGGCCGCAAGTACGAGAACGGCGGCATCGCCCGCGACGGGGCCAAGATGGTGACCGCCGTCGCCACGGCGAAGGCGCCGAAATTCACCGTCGTCATCGGCGGCAGTTTTGGTGCCGGGAACTACGGCATGTGCGGCCGCGCCTACTCGCCGCGCTTCCTGTGGATGTGGCCGAATGCCCGCATTTCGGTGATGGGCGGCGAACAGGCCGCTGGCGTGCTGGCCACCGTCAAGCGCGACGGCATCGAGGCGGCCGGCAAGACCTGGAGCGCCGAGGAAGAAGCGGCGTTCAAGGCGCCGATCCGCGAGCAGTACGAAACGCAGGGCCACCCCTATTACGCCTCGGCGCGGCTGTGGGACGACGGCATCATCGATCCGGCCGATACCCGCCGCGTCCTCGGCCTCGGCCTTTCCGCCGCGATGAACGCCCCGGTCGAGGAAACGAAGTTCGGCATCTTCCGGATGTAATGGAACTCGATCATGTACCTGCCCAAGCACTTTGCCGAAGACGATGTCGCCAGGATGCACGCCCTGATGCGTGCCCATCCGCTCGCCACGTTGATCAGCCATGGACCGGACGGCCTCAACGCCAACCACATTCCACTGCTGCTGGCCGATGGCAAGCTGCAAGGCCATGTCGCCCGCGCCAATTCCTTGTGGAAAGTCGGCAACGTCGCCGGCGAAGTACTGGTGATTTTCCACGGCCACGAAAGCTATATCAGCCCGTCCGGCTACGCGACCAAGGCCGAGCACGGCAAGGTCGTGCCGACCTGGAACTACGTCGCCGTGCATGCCCATGGCGACCTGCGGGTAATCGATGATCCGGACTGGATTTTTGGCCAGATTTCCGCGTTGACCGCAGCCAACGAAGCGGCGCTGCCGCAGCCCTGGGCGGTCACCGATGCACCGGCCGATTACATCGAAAAGATGCTTGGCGCCATAGTCGGCATCGAAATCAGCATCACCCGCCTGCTGGGCAAATGGAAGGTCAGCCAGAACCAGCCGCCTGCTAACCAGACCAGCCTGACCAAGGCGCTCGCGGGGACGCCGATGGCAGAGTTGATCCGTCAGCAGCAGCAACAATAGAAGGAGCGAGACATGTTCATGGCCCTCGAAATCGAACTGAATGGCCCGGTCGCGACGATCTGGATGAACCGGCCCGACCTGCATAACGCCTTCGACGAGACGCTGATCGCCGAGCTGACCGCCGCCTGCGTCGCCCTCGAAGACGACGCCGATGTCCGCGTCGTCGTCCTCGCCGGGCGCGGCAAGAGTTTCTCGGCCGGCGCCGACCTCAACTGGATGAAGCGCGCCGCCGACAACGGCCTCGACGACAACCTCAACGACGCCCGTGCCTTGGCCGGCATGCTGCGCACGCTGGCGGAAATGAAGAAGCCGACTATCGCCCGCGTCCAGGGCAGCGCGCTGGGTGGCGGCATGGGCCTGGCTGCCGCCTGTGACATCACGGTTGCCTCGACCAAGGCCGTCTTCGCCACCTCCGAAGTCAAGTTCGGCATCATCCCTTCGGCCATTTCGCCCTACGTGCTGCGCGCCATCGGTACCCGCCAGGCGACCCGGTATTTCCAGACTGCCGAGCGCATCGACGCCCACCATGCCGGCAAAATCGGCCTCGTGCATGAGACTGTCGAGCCGGAACAACTGGACACCAAGGTGCAGGAAATCGTCAGCGCCCTGCTGCAGGGCGGGCCGTTGGCGCAGGCAGCAGCAAAGGATCTGATCCGTGCGGTCGACGGCCAGATGATCAACGATACGCTGGTCGAGGAAACCGCCCGCCGCATCGCCCATCTGCGCGCGACGCCTGAGGCCCGTGAAGGCATCGCCGCCTTCCTCGAAAAACGTACGCCTGCCTGGGCCGTGGAATGAAGCATGTTTACTAAAATCCTGATCGCCAACCGCGGCGAGATCGCCTGCCGGGTCATCAAGACTGCGCGCCGCATGGGCATCCGCACCGTCGCCGTCTATTCGGAGGCGGATGCCAATGCCCGCCACGTGCGACTGGCCGACGAAGCCGTGCTGCTCGGTCCGGCTGCGGCACGAGAATCCTATCTGGTCGCCGGGAAGATCGTCGACGCCTGCAAACGTGCGGGTGCCCAGGCCGTCCATCCCGGCTATGGTTTCCTCTCCGAGAATGCCGATTTTGCCGAGGCGCTGGCCGCCAACGGCATCGCCTTCATCGGCCCGCCGGCCTCGGCGATTCGTGCCATGGGCTCGAAATCCGAAGCCAAGAAACTGATGGGTGCGGTCAAAGTACCGCTCACCCCCGGCTACCACGGCAACGACCAGACACCTGCGCTGCTGCAATTGGCAGCCAATCGTATCGGCTACCCGGTGCTGATCAAGGCCGCGGCCGGCGGCGGTGGCAAGGGTATGCGGCTGGTCGAAAAGGCTGAAGATTTTCCCGATGCGCTGGCCTCCTGCAAGCGCGAAGCCGCTTCCAGCTTCGGCAACGAACATGTGCTGATCGAGAAATACATCACCCAGCCACGGCACATCGAAATCCAGGTCTTCGCCGACACCCAGGGCAACTGCGTCTACCTCTTCGAACGCGATTGCTCGGTGCAGCGCCGCCACCAGAAGGTGCTGGAAGAAGCACCGGCCCCCGGCATGACCCCGGAGCGCCGCCGCCAGATGGGCGAAGCTGCCGTCGCCGCTGCCAAGGCCGTCGGTTATGTCGGCGCCGGCACGGTCGAGTTCATCGCGACCAGCACCTACGACAAGGACGGCACCTTCTACTTCATGGAAATGAACACCCGTCTGCAGGTCGAACACCCGGTCACCGAAATGATCACCGGGCAGGATCTGGTCGAATGGCAGTTGCGCGTCGCCGCCGGCCAGCCGCTGCCGCTCAAGCAGGAGCAACTGGAGATTCGTGGCCATGCGCTGGAAGCGCGTATCTATGCCGAAGACGCCAGCAAGGGCTTCCTGCCCGCCACCGGCCGCCTGATTCGCCTCGCGCCGCCGATCGAATCGCTGAACATCCGCGTCGATACCGGCGTCGAGGAAGGCGACGAGATCACGCCCTTCTACGACCCGATGATCGCCAAGCTGATCGTCTGGGACGAAACCCGCGACGGCGCGCTGGCCCGCATGCGGCAGGCCTTGGCAGATTTTCAGGTGGCCGGCCTGACCACCAACATCGATTTCCTGTCGCGCCTCGTCGCCTGCCCGGCCTTCGCCGGTGCCTACCTCGATACCGGCCTGATCGAACGGCAAAGGGATTTCCTCTTTCCGGAAGCGCAGCCCGTGCCGCGCGACGCGCTGCTCGTCGCCACCGTCGGCGAACTGCTCTGGGAGCAGCACGAAGCCAAGGCCGCCGCCAAGACCAGCGGCGACCCGTGGTCACCCTGGCACGCCCGCGACGGCTGGCGGATGAACCTGTCGTCGGCGCGCACGATCAGCTTCAAGGACGGCGACGCGCTGGTAGACGCGCAAGTGCGCTATCGCCCCGACCACTGGGAAATCACTCTCGCCGGGCAGTCGACCGCAGTGCGCGGCAAAAAGCTCGACGGCGACCGCCTGGCTGTCGAGCTGGACGACCGCCGGTTGATCGCCTCGATGGTTGCGGTCGACGACAAAAGAAGCGTGTTTTTGCAAGGCAGCACCTACACGCTGCTGCGCGACGACCCGTTGCACCGTGTCGACGCTGGCGACAGCCACGGCAGCGGCCTGACTGCACCGATGCCCGGCAAGGTCATCGCCCTGCTCGCCCAGCCCGGCCAGCAGGTGGAAAAAGGCGCGCCGCTGCTGATCCTCGAAGCGATGAAGATGGAGCACACCATCACCGCCCCCGCCGCCGGTACGGTCAGGGCCTTCTGCTATGCGGCCGGCGAACAGGTTGCCGACGGCGCGGCACTGGTGGCGTTCGAAGGGGAGTCATGAGTTCCGACGCCGCCACCGGGGATCGGGCGCCCGTAGCGCATTCAAGGAACCTCGTGTTCGTCGTCGTCGCGCTGTTCCCGCTGGCATTCATCGCGGCGGGTCTGCTGATCGACACGCCGGCGGAAATCTTCGGTGGCCTGCTCCGGATCGTCACCTCCCGAGACACGCTGATTACCGACTACATGGGTATCGGCGGCATCGGCGCAGCCTTTATGAACGCCGGATTGCTGACACTGGCCGCGATGGGGTTCTACTACCGTTCATCGGTCAGGATCGACGGGCTCGCTGTCGCCTGCCTCTTGATCGTTCTCGGCTGCGGCCTGTTCGGGAAAAGCCTGCTCAATGTCTGGTCCATCGTCCTTGGCGTCTTTCTTTATGCGAGATTCAAAAAGGAGCGCTTCGCGGCGTACATCAACCAAGCATTTTTGGGCACCGCGCTGGCGCCGATCTTCACCGAAATTCTTTTCTCGACGGTGCTCCCCCTGCATTTCAGCCTGCCCCTGAGCATCCTGACGATGCTGGTGCTGGGCTTTGTGCTGGTGCCAACCAGCGCCCAGTTGTTCAAGGCGCACATGGGCTTTACGCTGTACAACATCGGCTTTACGGCCGGCATCCTCGGCACACTGGTCGTCGCCCTCTACAAATCCTATGGGTTCGTTCCCGACCCCGTGTTCATCTGGACCACCGGCAACAACCTCCTGTTCGGCCGGATGCTTTTTGCGATGTTCGCACTGATGGCGGCAGGCGCTTTCATCCTGGACAGCAATGCCCTGAAAAAATTCGCGCCCATGCTGCGCCAGTCGGGGCAGGCACCCACGGATTTCATCGCCAGCGCCGGTCTCGGGCCGACGCTGTTGAACATGAGTCTGACCGGAACCATTGGCACCGCCTATGTCCTGCTCGTCGGCAGCGATCTCAACGGACCGACCATCGGCGCCATTCTGACCGTCGCTGGATTCGCGGCGTATGGCAAGCATCCGGCAAACATTCTGCCCATCATGATTGGTGTATTCATCGCATCGCTGGCCAAGCCCTGGCACGCCGACGATCCTTCGGTCGTCCTCGCCGCGCTGTTCGGAACGACACTGGCGCCGATTGCCGGGCGTTTCGGCTGGCACTGGGGCATCGTTGCCGGCTTTCTTCACTCGTCGGTCGTGCAGAGCGTCGTACATCTGCATGGCGGGCTCGTTCTTTACAATAACGGCTTTGCCGCCGGGCTGGTCGCGATTATTCTGGTACCCGTCATCCTTGCCCTGCAGCGCCCCGCCAAGTGATTCAACCCCATCGGGATGAACGACTCCCGACTTTCAACCGCTTCCGAGCCACGCCGCCCATGCTGCCCAGCAAAGTGAAAATCGTCGAAGTCGGCCCGCGCGACGGCCTGCAGAACGAAAAGCAGCTCGTCCCGACCGAGGTCAAGATCGAACTGATCAATCGACTGGCCGATGCCGGCCTGCGCGCCATCGAGGCGACCTCCTTCGTGTCGCCGAAATGGGTGCCGCAGATGGGCGACAACGCGGCGGTAATGCAGGGCGTCGCCAGGCATCCTGCTACGGTCTACCCGGTTTTGACGCCGAATTTGCAGGGCTTCGATGCTGCAATACAAGCCGGCGCGACCGAAGTGGCCATTTTCGGCGCCGCTTCCGAGAGTTTTTCGCGCAAAAACATCAATTGTTCGATTGCCGAGAGTCTTAAGCGCTTCGAACCCATTCTTTCCTCGGCCAGTGCGCTGGAAATCCCGGTGCGCGGCTATGTTTCATGCGTCGTCGGCTGCCCTTACGAGGGAGACATCGCCCCGGCGCAGGCGGCCAGTGTGGCGAAATCGCTGTTCGAGATGGGCTGCTATGAAGTCTCGCTCGGCGACACCATCGGCGTCGGCACCCCGGCTTCGGTCGAGCGCATGCTCGAAGCCTGCGCCCGGGCGGTGCCAATCGGCAAGCTCGCGGGTCACTATCACGACACCTACGGCATGGCGATCGCCAATATTTACGCCTCGCTGCAGATGGGCATGGCGACTTTCGACAGCTCGGTCGCCGGCCTCGGCGGTTGTCCCTATGCCAAGGGCGCTTCCGGCAACGTAGCGACCGAGGATGTCGTTTACCTGATGCACGGTCTGGGGATTGAAACCGGCATCGATCTCGCTAAACTGGCAGCCATCGGCGACTGGATTTCCAGTGCCCTCAACCGCCCGAACGGCGCCAAGGCCGGCCGGGCAATCTGCGCAAGCACCGTCACTTGAGCCTGATTTCCTCCCTTGTCGATTTTCTGAAGCCGGCGCCGATGCCCGCCCCACAGGTGCGGAAAGCGCTCGACCGGATCGCCGAACTGGTCGACCCGCTGCTCAAATCGGCGTCTGGCTTCGAGCGTCAACTGGTGCTGCCCGTGGAGCACGCGCTGGGCTATTGCGAGGGTCTGGTCGCCGCGCTGCCCGGCCCGATTGACATCAACCGCCAGTCCTTTGCCAACGATCCGCTGGTGCACGCGCTGTTCGCCACGGCGGACGACATCGACCAGATGCTCGGGCGCAGCCAGGCGATCCGCGACTTTCTGGCCGAACCATATAGTTGCGCGGACGACTATTTCCATGCGCTGTTCGCCGCCCGGCGCCAGCAGAAGAAGCAGCTCGGCATCGCCCGGCAGGGCGAAACGCTGCAAAACGACGTGCCGCAACTGGTCGTCTATTTTTCGTCGCACACACTGGTCGAACCGAGTTGCGATCTCGCCACGACGCGCCGGAATCTCCGTTGCAAGGCGCTGGAAAGCCTGCTGCAGACCTTTCACGAACACGTCGAATCGCTGCGCAGCGAGCGCGAGGGATTGCGGGCCGATGCCGCACTGGCGCGCGGACACCTGACGGTATTGCGCGGCAAGTCGCCGGGACCGGAATGCCAGACCCACACCCGGCAACTTGCCGGTCTCGATGCGCGGCTGCGTGAAACCGCCACATCGCTGATGCCCGACCAACTGCTGGCGGCGCTCGCCGATTTCCTTCGCCAGCCGGAAGCCTCGCTGCGCCTGGCGCCGGTCAGCATCACCGTCGACCGGCTCGGCATCATTAATGACCAGACGGTAGACGACGGCAACGTGCATACCCTCGACTTCCCGGAATTTCATGGCCGCGACAAGCGCAGCTACATGGCAATACTGGCCCGCGTCCGGCGCGACGAGGCACAGGCTGCCGTCGATCTCGTCCGCGACCAGAGCCGCCGCTACATGATCATCTGATGCCCGCCTCCCCCTGTATAACTGTCTGCAAAATGGACGACCGGAGCGGTCTGTGCGCCGGTTGCTTCCGCACGCTCGACGAGATCAGTGCTTGGTCGCGGATCGACGATGCCGGCCGCGTGAACATACTCGCCGCCGTCGCCAGGCGCCGGCTGGAGCATGACCCCTGGGAGGGCGAGTTGCGCTGCGATTGCGACAGCCATGGCTGACGAAGATCAATACATCTGCGTCGGCGTCTGCATGGCCGACCCCGATACCGGTTACTGTCTGGGCTGCGGGCGGCCGCCGTTCGACTCGCCGGATGTCGTTGCCGAAGCCGTCACCGTCAGCGCCGTCCATGAACCGGCGACCAGCGACCCGGACAATCCCGAATGACCGTCTGCCTTCCGGACTCGCTGCTCGTCCTCGAGCGCGGCTGGCTGTCGGCCAACAACATCCTGTTTTTCGAGGGCGACGAGGCCACGCTGGTCGATAGCGGCTATGTCACGCACGCCACCCAGACCGTCGATCTGGTCGGCCATGCCTTGCGCGGTCGACGCCTAAAAAGGCTCATAAATACTCACTCGCACTCCGACCACATCGGCGGCAACGCGGCGCTGCAAGCGAGATTCGGCTGCGAAATCATCGTCCCGGCCGGTCTCCACGCCACCATTGCCGAGTGGGACGAAAATGCTCTGCTGCTCTCGCCACTCGGCCAGCAGGCAGCCCGCTTCCAGCACGACAACCTGATCTGCGCCGGTGATGAAGTCGGGATGGGCGGACTCAACTGGCAGGCGCTGGCCGTCCCCGGTCACGACATGGAGGCGCTGGCCTACTACAACCCGGAAAAACGCATCCTGATTTCGGGCGATGCGCTCTGGGAAAACGGTTTCGGCGTCATCTTCCCCGAACTGCTCGGCGAGGCCGACGGCCTGGCCAGCACGCGGGCGACGCTGAAAATGCTCTCCCGTCTGCCGATCGATGTCGTGATTCCCGGCCATGGCAGTCCATTCGCTACGGTCGACGAAGCTTTCGAGCGAGCTTTCCGGCGCGTCGACAGCTTCGCCGCCGACATCGACAAACTGGCCTGGCACGCCATCAAGGTCATGGCCTCGTTCGCCATGATGGAACGGCGCCGCCTGCCTGCCGACGATTTTCCGGCCTTCCTGCTCGCCCTGCCCTTTGCCATCGACGTCAATACCCGCTATCTGAGCCTGCCGGAAGACCAGCTGGTGGCCCGCATCGAACGCGAACTGCTGCTGGTCAACGCGCTGCGTCGCGAGGACGGCTTTCTGGTCGCCGGTTAGGGAGGTAGCGCGCGCTGGACCAGCCTGGTCCAATAGGCGATGCCGGGCGCCAGGATTTCATCGTTGAAATCATAATGCGGATTGTGCAGCGTGCAGCCGCCGGTACCCGGGCCGTTGCCGAGCCAGACGTAGCAACCCGGCTTTTCGCGCAACATGTAGGCAAAATCCTCGGCGCCCATCGATGGCAGCATGTCGGTGAGCACTCGCTCGCTTCCGAGAACCTCGGCTGCAACACTGCGGCAGAATTCCGCCTCCGCCGCGCTGTTGACCGTCGGCGGGTAGCGATGGTCGAAATGCACGCCGATCTGTGCCCCGTTTGCCGCAGCGACGCCGTTGCACAGACGCTCAACGGCACGCTCGACTGCTTCCTGAACCTCGGGCTTGAAACTGCGGATGGTGCCGCGCAGGACCACCTCCTCGGGAATGATGTTCCACGCCTCGCCGCCATGAAACTGGGTGACGCTGACCACCGCCGAATCGCAGGGATGCAGCGTGCGGCTGACCACGGTCTGCAGGGCCTGTACCAGTTGCGCCCCGGCGACGATCGAATCGACCCCCTGATGCGGCATCGCTGCATGGCAGCCATGGCCGCGCACCGTGATCTCGAATGCGCAGGTGCCGGCCATGACCGGCCCCGGCATCACCACCATCTCGCCGACCGGAACGCCCGGCCAGTTGTGCAGGCCGAACACCGCCTCGACCGGGAAGCGCTCGAACAGTCCGTCCTCGATCATCACTGCCGCGCCGGCCTCGGATTCCTCGGCCGGCTGGAAAATGAAGGCGACGACGCCGGAGAAATCCGGATGCGCGGCGAGATGGCGCGCCGCCCCCAGCAGCATCGCGGTATGGCCGTCATGACCGCAGGCGTGCATCTTTCCGGGGTGGCGGGAGTGGTGCGGAAACTCGTTCATTTCGGCGAGCGGCAAGGCATCCATGTCGGCGCGCAGACCGATCATGCGCGACGATGTTCCGGCGCGCAGAATGCCGACGACCCCGGTCCGGGCTATGCCGCGATGCACCTCCAGGCCGTAGCGCTCGAGCTCACGGGCAACCACTTCAGCCGTACGATTCTCGTTGAAGGCCAGTTCCGGATGCGCGTGAATGTCGCGGCGGAGCGTCGTCAGTTCGGCAAGAAACGGCAGTTCGGGAAGGTGAATGGTCGGGGGCATGATCGTCTCCTCGTTGATGGCTATTATGCCGCGGGTTGCTTGCCAGCGCCGCCTTCATTATGCTCCGCCTGATGGAACTGGTTCTCATCAGCGGCCTCTCCGGCTCGGGCAAGTCGGTCGCCCTGCACCTCCTCGAGGATGCGGGCTATTACTGCGTGGACAATCTTCCGGTAATCATGCTCACGGTTCTTGTGCGCATGCTCAAGGAGGAGAAAATCCGCAAGGTGGCGGTCGCAATTGACGCCCGTTCAGGCCACGGCATCGAACTGCTGCCGGAAAAACTGCGCCTGCTCGGCGAGGAAGGCACGCGCCAGATTTTCCTCTTCCTTCATGCCGACGACGAGACCCTGCTCAAACGCTATTCCGAATCGCGCCGGCGCCACCCGCTGGCCGCCGATGGCCAGTCACTGGAAGAAGCGATCTGCACCGAGCGCGAACTGCTGGCGCCGATCTCGACGCTGGGGCACCGCATCGACACCAGCGGCCTCAAGGCCAATGCACTGCGCGAATGGGTGCGCCAGTTCATCGACGCCGAGCCGGGCCAGGGCCTGACCCTGATGTTCGAGTCCTTCGGATTCAAGCACGGCATTCCGCTCGACGCCGATCTCGTCTTCGACGTCCGCTGCCTGCCCAACCCGCACTACGATCCCGAACTACGCCCGCTGACCGGCAAGGACCGGCCGGTCATCGATTTCCTCGAAGCGGAAGCGGAAGTCATCCGCATGCGCGACGACATCAGCCGTTTCATCGCCACCTGGCTGCCGGCCTATATCCGCGACAACCGCAACTACCTGACGGTGGCCATCGGCTGCACCGGCGGCCAGCACCGTTCCGTTTACCTGGCCGAATGGCTGGGTCGCGAGTTCTCCGGCAAGGCACGCGTCCTGATCCGCCACCGCACGCTGGCCGGCGGCTGATGCGCTGGCTCGCCCTGCTGCGCCCCGGCGACTGGCTGGTGATGGCCGGCGGCGCCGCACTGGTCGGCATCAGCCTGCCCCTGCTCTGGCAGGGCGGTTTCGCCGACCGCGCCATCATCCGCCAGAACGGCCAGGTCTTCGCCGAGGCCGACCTGCACAGCCGCCGCGACTTCGAGGTGCCAGGGCCGCTGGGCACGACGCAAATCACCATTGAGCCGGGGCGCGCCCGCGTCGTCGCCGACCCCGGGCCGCGCCAGTATTGTGTGCGCCAGGGCTGGCTGGCGCGCCCTGGCGAGATCGCCATCTGCGCGCCCAATCGCGTCAGCGTGCAGATCGCCGGGCGCACCAAGGCCTATGACAGCCTCAGTTACTGAACTCACCGTCACCGCCGAAGACCGCCGCGTCGCCTGGCTGGCCACGGCGGCGGTCGCGCTGTCGCTGGTCGACGCGGCGATTCCCAGCCCGCTGCCTGGCGTCAAGCCCGGCCTTGCCAACATCGTCACGCTTGTCGTGCTGATGCGTTACGGCTGGGGCACCGCAGTCTGGGTCAGCGGCCTGCGGGTGCTGGCCGGCAGCCTGCTGCTCGGCTACTTCCTCGCCCCTGGCTTCTTCCTGTCGCTCACCGGCACCACGCTCAGCCTGGCCACACTCGGCCTCGCCCGCCACCTGCCGGCGCGCTGGTTCGGCCCGGTCAGCCTCAGCATCCTCGCCGCCTTCGCCCACATCGGCGGCCAGTTGCTGCTCGCCCGCCTGTGGCTGATCCCGCATGACGGGGTGTTCCTGCTGACGCCGATCTTCGCCGCCGCGGCGCTGGCATTCGGCACCCTCAACGGGCTGATCGCGGCTAAACTGCTGGCAGAAACCCCTGTTGCGGAACCTGCCCGATGAACAAGACGATCTGCCTCGCTTTTACCGGCGCTTCCGGCATGCCCTATGGCCTGCGCCTGCTGGAATGCCTGCTGACCGCCGGCTGCAAAGTGCAGCTGCTCTATTCGCAGGCGGCGCAAATCGTCGCCCGCCAGGAAATGGATCTGGAACTGCCGTCGCGCCCGGCCGAGGCCAAAACCGCCTTGCTCGCCCGCCTTGCTGTCCCCCAAGGGGACTTCCTTCGGGGCGCGACCATGGAATCAAAGGCTGGCCCAGCGGTCGACCCCGAAAAACTGGCCGTTTTCGGGCGCGAGGAATGGTTCGCCCCGGTCGCCTCAGGTTCCAACCCGCCTGACGCGATGGTCGTCTGCCCCTGTTCGATGGGCACCCTGGCCGCCATCGCCCAGGGGCTGGCCGATAACCTGATCGAGCGCGCCGCCGACGTCGTGCTCAAGGAGGGCCGCAAGCTGGTGCTGGTTCCACGTGAAACGCCGTTTTCGGCGATTCACCTCGACAACATGCTGCGCCTGGCGCGCGCCGGCGCCATCATCCTGCCGCCAAGCCCCGGCTTCTACCACCATCCGCAGACGGTCGCCGACCTTGTCGACTTCGTCGTCGCCCGCGTCCTCGACCAGCTCACCGTGCCGCATACCCTGATGCAGCGCTGGGGCCAATGATGAGCTGGCTCGGCTTTACCCAGCCGCCGGAAGACGAGCCGCCGCTGCGTCTGGAAATCCCGCTTTTTCCGCTCAATACCGTGCTTTTCCCCGGTGGCGTGTTGCCGCTCAGGATCTTCGAGCAGCGTTATTTCGACATGGCGGCCGCCTGCATGAAAGAAGCCTGCGCCTTCGGCATCTGCCTGATCGCCGCCGGCGAGGAAGCGGGCCGCAGCGCGGAACCGCACCCGGTCGGGACGCTGGCGCGCATCACCGACTGGGAAATGGAGCAACTCGGCATCCTGCAGTTGACCGTGCGCGGCGAACTACGCTTCCGCATCCTCGAAAAAACGCTCGGCGCGAACAACCTGCTGCGCGCCACGGTCGAGATCATCAACGACGACGGCCCGCTGCCGGTTCCCCTTGAACGTCAGCGCCTGCTGCCACTGTTGCGCCGGATCGCCGGCGACATGGGTCCGAGCCGCATCCCCGAACCGCACCGCTTCGACGATGCGGAATGGGTCGGCTTCCGGATCACGGAAATCCTGCCGGTGCAGAACCTGGCCAAGCAGAAGCTGCTGGAACTCGAGGATCCGATTTCCCGTCTCGAAATCCTCGAAAAATTTCTCGACCAGCGCAAGCTGCTCGGCTGACCGGCGATTCGCACAAGACAATGCAATGCCGGCGCATAATGAACGTCGGCAGGAACAATTTACCAATCAAAGCCATGAGGTGATCCATGTATTACATAGTTGAAACCGCAAAGACATTCGACCTGGCGGCGGCCGACCTTGAATCGGCGGTGAAGAATCACGGCTTCGGGGTATTGCATGTCCACGACCTGGGAAACACGCTGCGCAGCAAAGGCGTTGCCTTCGAAGAGCAGTGCAAGGTTTTTGAAGTTTGTAATCCGCTGCAGGCGGCAAGGGTTCTGGCAACCGATATGCGCCTGAACATGGCGCTACCGTGCCGTATCTCGGTATTCACGGAAAATGGCAAGACGAAGATCGGGCTGATCAAGCCGGCGCCAATGCTAGCGACGCTCTCCGGGGATGCGACGCTGCTTCAAGTTGCCAAGGAAGTCGAGGAAAAGACCATTCTGATGGTTGATGAGGCCAAATGAACCGCCCCCGCCCGACCCGCGGTTTTTGGCCTGAATAGCCGGTCGACAGCGACAGCGCTCAAGCAGAGGGTTGTTCGGCGACCCGCCGGATCGATTGCCGGACATCGGCCGGCAATACCAGTTCGACATGGGTAAGCGGCCCCAGCAGGCGCTGATCGAAGCGCAGCAGGCCTTCTTCGTCTTCCATCAGCAGTTCGCCATCGAGCAGGTTGGAAACGAGATTGGCGAAATCGGACCGGTCGGCCGTTTCGGCCTCGCCGAAACCGTGCAGCAGCGCCAGACGTTGCGCCAGCGACTGGCAATCCTTTTCCAGCACGGCGCGCGTCAACTTGCCGGAGCCGCGCTGCTGCAACAGGGCAAGCGCCAGGAAGTGGCGGCCCAGCAGGGGCCGCAGCGTTTCGCCGATCATGTGCAACTCGGGAAACTCCTGGCTGTTGGTCTCCGGTGCCAGCAGCCAGCCGCTGCGTTCAGCGCGGCGCAGCAAACCGCGTTCGGCGAAGACGGCGATGGTGTGCTGGATTTCATGCAGCAATTCCGCTTCCGTCCAGCGCATGAATAGCGCCGAGCGCATCACACCGTAAATACCGACGACCGCATCGGTCAGCCGTTGCACGTCAAGGCTGCGATTGTTGCCGACCAGGCAGGCGATCAGCGCCGGCACTGCAAACAGGTGCAGCACGTTGTTGCGGAAGTAGGCAAGCTGCTGCACTTGCGCGTCGACCACGCGCACCAGGTTGCCGAACGGGTGCGGAATCTGTTCGACGATGCCGAGCCGCTCGGCGTGGGCGATCACCTGCGCCGGATCGAGGTCGCAGGCAATGCGCCGCGGCGAGTAAGGCGCTGCGGCATCGAGCGCCTGAAAGTGCGCAATCAGCCGGCGCAGCCCGATGAGATCCGCGGTACACCGCGGTGTCGCCAGCAGCGCCAGCGCGATCAGGCTGACCGGGTTGACCACGGCGGCATCGTTGATCCGGGTAGCCAGCGTGATCGCCGCCTCGCGGGTGGCACCACGCACCCAGTCGCCATTCTCGTCGTCGCGCGCCGAGCGCCAATCGGGCCGATAGTGGTCAAGGAATCCCGAGAGCGGCAACGGATCGCCGAAATTGACATGCACCCGGCCATAGATGCGGCGGATTTTCCGGACGCTGGTCAGCAGGTCCCACAGCGACTCCCGCTGCTTCGGACGGCCAGCCAGCTCGCGCACATAGGTCGCCCCCTCGATCAGCCGCTCGTAGCCGATATACACCGGCACGAAGACCAGAGGCCGGCCGTGGCTGCGCACGTAACTGGCGATGGTCATGCCGAGAATGCCGGCCTTCGGCGTCAGGGTGCGGCCGGTCCGGCTGCGCCCCCCCTCGATGAAATACTCGATCGGAAAACCGCGCGCCAGCATCAGGTGCAGGTATTCGTGGAAAACCGCCGCGTACAGCGGTTCGCCCTTGAAGCTGCGGCGCAGGAAGAAAGCGCCCCCGCGACGCAGCAGCGAGCCGACCAGCGGCATGTTGAGGTTGACGCCGGCGGCGATGTGCGGCGGCGTCAGTCCGTTGCGATGGATCAGGTAGGAGAGCAGCAGGTAGTCGACGTGGCTGCGGTGACAGGGAATATAGACGATGCCCTGGCCAGGTGCGATCTGCGCCAGCGCTTCAAAATTATGCGTCTCGATGCCGTCGTAGAGATGCTCCAGCAACCAGGTCAGGAACAGCTCCAGCGCCCGCGTCGTACCGTAGGAATAATCGGAAGCGATCTCCAGCGCAAACTTGTTCGCCTTGCCATAGGCTTCGCCGGCGGAAATCCCCAGTTTGGTCGACTCTTCGGCGATCGCCGTGCGCACCGGATCGCTGGCCAGCAACATTTCGATCTGCGTATTGCGGTGCGAAAGATCGGGGCCGATCGCCATTTGCCGCTGGCGCTGGAAATGCACGCGCAGGATGCGCGATACCTTGCGCGCGGCCTGCGTCTCGCCGAGCGGCGCGGTGCCGCCATGCACCAGTTCGCGCAGCGAGAGCGGCGCATTGAAACGCACCAGCGTCTGTCGGCCATGCAGCAGCACGGCAAGCGCCTGGCGAAACGCGCCCGGGTTGCGCCAGGTCTCGGCGAACAGCGCCTTGAGGATGGATTCCTGCTTGTCCGGGCTGCGTCCCCAGAGAATTACCACTGGCACCAGCTGGATGTCGATCTCCGGGTCGGCCACCACGGCTCCCGTCACCGCCGCCAGCAGGCGTGAAACCTCGCGGGTGCCGCCGTTATGGTGCCGGTTCAGAAAGAAGACCGAACGCCCCGCCTTGACGCCATCGAAAACCAATGGCGCCTCGGCCGCCGGCAATCCCGCGCGGCGCGATTCCTCGAAAAGAACGAGCAGGTTCGACAGATGGCGGTCGTGCAGGACGTAGCAGACCGGACGCGCCGGATCGATGACCGCCGCAGCCTCGGCAAAGACAGTCGTGCGTACCCAGAAATAGAGCACGCGCCGCGCCAATGGAAGAAACCAGCTGGAAATCTTGGACAAGCCCCTCACCACCTCTCATGCCGGACACGCAGCAAGATACGCGCTGTAGCGCCGGAAGCATCTTGTACCGATCCGCAACCAACTTGTTGCCGTTTCATAGCGATTCTAGTCATTTTCGGCGAGCTGTTGAACGGAAGCGGAACCAATCTTTTGCAGCTGGTCAAATCCACCGGCAAGATGTCATCCCGTCTGCTGACCAACGGAGGAGTGTTACCCATGCCTGGCATCAATCCCTACGCCTACCTGCAGCAAGTTGCCGGACGTCTGACGCAACTGACCGATCGGAGCGAAATCGAGACGCTTCTGGACGAAATCGAGTACCTGTACGAAGTCCTCGATCCCGAATTGCAGGAATCCGCCGAACAGTTGATCACGCAATTGCGTTCCCGCCTGGCGGCGGCATCCTGAGCGCCGCCTTGCGCCGCTACGCGCGGCGTCGACTCAATCCGTACCGGGGCGTCGAACAGATCGTCGAATCGGACACCGGCCGCGCACTCAGCGTCGACGGCAGGAACTGGGAACTGCAACTGCTGGCCCGGCGACCGGCCGGCTGGGGCAGCCTCAACCGGCAAGGTGCGCTCGATTACGCCCGCTATGCCGTCTGGTCGAAAAGCGAAGGTCTGGCAAGATTCCCGTACTCACCGGCCACCGAATTCGACGCGACGGCCGCCGCCGAGTTTCTGATGGCAGCCATTGCCGAGCATGAGGCCGACCTGCCCTTTGCACTGATCGATAACTACGAATGCTGGCGCTGCGCCGACGCCCGCCCGGTGGCACTGCTCGCGGCGGCCGCCGCCTTGCCCGAACGCCGCACCGTTTCCGGTTGGCGGGCGCTGCCTGACGACCCTCAGGCAGGCGAGGTCGAGGCACGCGTGCAGCGTGCGGGCAACTGTACGCGCTGGTTCCGGCGCGCGACCAACGGCAGCGGCGAGTATCTCGATGTCCCCGCCCGCACCCCTGTCGAGGCGCGGGGCCTGCCGGCCGCCGCCTTTCCCGAATGCCTGCTGGCGGTCGATGCGTTCGACCTCGCCGGCGACCGATCCCTGATATCCGCCTTTCTCGCGCGCCATGCCGCGCGCTTGCTGATGCTGCCGCTCTCCGCCGCGACTCGCGCGGCACTTGAGCAGGCCGCGATCGGCGACGCCCACGGCGTGGCGCACTATTGTCGCCTGTATCCAGCGCAAGCCGATCCGACGCTCATCACCCGCTTGCAGGTCGAGGCCCGCCTCCGCGCAGCCGCCTGACATGTCGCAGCGGACCTCCAGGCAGGATTCAGCTGCAGCATCAAGCCGCGCCACTGGCGCCGCAGGCCTTCCTGTTGTACCTTGAGCCCTTCATCACCTTCCCCTTATACGGAGCACTCAATTGAACGATGACAACCTGTCGAAGGAACAACGCATCCTGCGCGTACTGCGCAAGGTACTGGGCAATATCGTCAAGGACGCCATGCCGGCGCAGGGCGCGCCCCACCCCTTTCAGCAAAGCACCATCAACGACATTCGCGACCTGTTCGGACTGATCGCCGAGCGCGAGCGGGAACTGGCCCTGATGGCCGGCCTGTCCGACAACGAGAAACCCTACTACACGGACGAGCCGCCCGCGAGCAAGGTCGTGGCCATGCCCAAGCCGACCCGGAAGCCGAACTGAGCAGGATTCCATCGGCAATGATTCGTCTCCCCGCCGCGCTGGGCGCCTGGAACTCGCCGGAATTCATGCCCGTGCTCAAGCTGGAAATCGAACAGCTGGGCGGCGGACGGCTACCCTTGCAACAGGGCCTGACGGCAAGCAGCCATGCCCTCGACGACTGCTTCGAGGCAATGATCATCGCTGCCGCCGACGAAGCCGGTTTCATTCGCGCCAGGGTGGGTGTCTTCTTTTCCGGCATCATCACCGGTTGCAGCTGCGCGGACGATCCGACGCCGGTCGAGCCGCAAAACGAGTACTGTGAACTGCTCTTCGCCATCGACAAGGCGACGGCCGAAACGACCATCACCCTGCTGGCGGATTAGGCCGGGCAGTCAACGGCGCAAGCTCGATATCTGGCGAGCGCTAATCCACAGTAAGATATTCAACTTCGATAAGCCTTCCTTGCCCTTATGCGTCCCGCCCAGTTGATCCCGATTCTTGAAACCGAATTCCTCAGCGCCGCCGAAGGCCACCATACGCCGGTCATGATGTGGGGTCCGCCTGGCGTCGGCAAATCGCAGATGGTGAGCGAAATGGCGGCCAGGCACCGGGCGCCGGTGATCGATATCCGCCTCTCGCAAATGGAACCTTCCGACTTGCGCGGCATTCCCTTTCGCGTCGGCGATCATGTCGATTGGGCGATTCCTTCCATCCTGCCGGACGCCGGGCGGCATGGCGCCAAGGGTATCCTGTTCCTCGATGAAATCACTTCCGCGCCGCCCTCCGTTTCCGCCGCGGCTTATCAGTTGATTCTCGACCGCCGTCTCGGCGCGTACGAGGTTCCGCCGGGCTGGGCGATTTTTGCCGCCGGCAACCGGCAGGGCGACCGGGGCGTCACCTATGCCATGCCGGCGCCGCTGGCCAACCGGTTTTCGCATTTCGACGTCGAAGCCAACCTTGATGACTGGTGCCGGTGGGCCTACGAAAACAGCATCGATTCCCGGCTGATCGGCTTCCTGCGCTTCCGCCCGGAGATGCTGTTCGACTTCGACCCGGCGCGCAATCCCACTGCCTTCCCGACACCGCGCTCATGGGAATTCGCCCATCGCGCGTTGCAGAAGTTCAGCGACCGGCCCGACCTCCTCGGCCCGGCGCTGGCGGCCTGCGTCGGCCAGGCGGCCGGCATCGAATTTTCGGCTTATCTCGCCAACCTGTCCCGCATGCCCGATCTGGACGCCATCGTCGAAGGCCGCGAGGCCGATGTCCCGCGCGACACCGATCTGCAATACGCCGTTGCCGCCGCACTGGTCGCCCGCGCCATCCGCGCCAGGGGCAGCAGCGACGTCACGCAGATGCTGGGCCACATTCTCGACTACGCCGCCCGCTTCCCGCTACGGGAGATGGGTGTCATGCTGGTTTCCGACATCCACCGCAATATCGGACAACCCCTGTTTGCCGTGCCGCAGTTTGCGGAATGGGCGAAGCAGGTCGCCGATATCGTTCTCTACGAATAGGCTCTCAGCGCAGGATCCCTTGAGTCTCTCAGCTTCCTGACACGTCATGTCATCGAGTTCCGCCCGAATCGCCAGCGCCAACGACCCCGCCACCAAACTGGCGGCGGCCCGGACGCGGCTGATCCTCGACAAGCCCTTCCTCGGGGCGCTGGTATTGCGCCTGCCGATGATCGCGGCCGGGCCGTGGTGTCGTACCACCGCCACGGACATGAAAAGCTTCTACTACAACCCGTCCTATATCGGCCGCCTGTCGCTGTCCCAGATCGAGTTCGTGCTGGCGCATGAAGCGCTGCACTGCGCACTGACCCACTTCATCCGGCGCGGCCACCGCATCCAGCTTAAATGGGATCTCGCCTGCGACTTCGCGATCAATCCCATCCTCGTCGGCGACGGACTGCAAGCGCCGCCCGAGGTGGTCGTGCTGAACATGTACGACAACATGAGCGCCGAGGAAATTTATCCCTGTCTGGATGACAACCCGGACGGCGAAACTCTCGACCAGCACCTGTATGACAACAATGCCGACGGCAGCCAGGGCGGCCGGAGCAATGAACCGCCGCCGGACGATTCCCCGCAGGATCATCAGGGCCAGTCTTCAGGAGGCGCGCAGGCGCAGAACAAGGATCGCCAACAGAGCGACGACGGTGGCAGCGCCGAAGCTGAACCCCGGCAGGGGCGATCCGGCCATGAGGCGGGCGAGGATGAGCGCAGCGACAATCCGCCCGAACCGTTGACCATGCAGGAGCGCGAGGAACTGGGACAGAAATGGCAGCAATATCTGGCCGGCGCCGCGCAGCAGGCGCAACACGCCGGCAAGCTCGGTGGCGCCATGGCACGCATGGTCGACACCTGGCTGGAGCCAAAATTGCCCTGGCGCACGTTGTTGGCGCACTATTTCTTCGAGCGTGCCCGTAACGACTACAACTACATGCGGCCGTCCCGCCGCGAGGGCGAAATGATCCTGCCGTCGCTGAAAAGCGCGCAATGCGATCTGATCGTGGCGATCGACACATCGGGTTCGATCGGCGCGGAAGAGCTCACCGAGTTTCTTTCCGAAATCAACGCGATCAAGGGCGCGCTGCCGGTGCGCATTACCCTGCTGGCCTGTGACGCAAAGCTCGCCGAAGATTGCCCCTGGGTGTTCGAACCGTGGGAAGAATTCCGCCTGCCGCGCGCTTTCGCCGGGGGCGGCGGCACCGACTTTGCCCCGGTGTTCGAATGGGTGGAGCGGGAAAACCTGCGGCCCGATGCGCTGGTGTATTTCACCGATGCCGATGCGGAATTTCCCGAGAATGCGCCGCCTTATCCCGCCATCTGGCTGGTCAAGGGCAAGAAGCCCGTACCCTGGGGGCAACGGATTCAACTGAACTGATGACCGCCAGCGATCTCTCCCCCGAAGACAGCCTGCGCCTCAACGTGCTGATGATGTCCGACCCGTTACAGGCGGTGCTCCTCGACGAAGGCGCGATGACGCTGCATGCACTGCGGGAAGGCGGCGAGGCGAAAATCCGCTTGCATCCCAACTGCCGGGCCGACCAGTACATTACCCGCATCAAGGAGTTTCTCGGCGGACAGGCGCTCGGTTCGCCGCGCGGTTATCCGGTTTATCTCCAGAACTGGACACGGATGGGCCAGACTTCCGACAAGAATCTGGCGTCGCTGCTGCTGCTCGGCGAACCGGAAGCCGTCGTCGCCGTCGCCCATGCCGCCAGCCTCACCGACGAACTCGCCCGGCGTGTCTGGTGGTGCCAGCCGACCATGGAAATCGCGCGCTGGATGCTGGAAAAGGACGCGGTCATCCAGGGCCGGATGGGCAAGGTGCTGGCCGATTTTCTCATCGAACACCTGCCGTTCGAGGAGAACCCGGACGCCCGCATGCACACCATCCGGCTGGTGCTGTACGGCAAGCTTGCCGACCCGCAGACGACGGCCAGGCTCTGGCGCCTGGCCAAGGGCATGCCCTATTATTACATCGGCTTCCTCGAGTTCCAGTCCGGCGACCTGCCGGCCGACCAGCCGGCGCGCGCCGATGAACCGGCGGCAGCAGCGCTGTTGAAGCCACTGGCCGAATGCGGCAATGTCTATGCGGAACGCTTCCTGTCGTTGCTCTCAGCCAACGGGCAAACCTGGCTGAAAGCCGTTTCGGAAGTAATGGCCAAGCCCGCCACCTCGCTGGTGGTTTACGCGTTGCTCGATGCCATCAGCCGCTACTTCTACACCATGGGTTATCCGGTCAGGAGCGAAGCGCTGGAAGCGGCGTTTGCCGAGGCCGGCGCGCTGACCAGTGGAACGCACGACGCGCCCGCCGATCTGCTGAAGGTGTTGCAGGCCGCCCCCGACTACCGGCAAGACATCGAAACCATGCTGGCCCTGTCCGGACTGACCGGCAAGACCGCCGACCCCTGGCTGCTGCGCAACACGACCGTTGGCGCGCTGATGCGGCGGAGAATCGAGGCGCTGATTGCGCCCATCGACCAGGCCGTGCGGACACTGAGAACCCCGCTCCCGACACCGGGCGCGCAGAACGCAGATCAGCAGCCATGAAACTGTATCTCGACCCAGATCATTCGAAGGAAGTACCGGCGCTGATCAGCAGCCCGAGCAAGACGCGCAAGCGCTTTCCGGAGGGCGTGGTGGAAGCCGTCGCCAGCGAAGACGAGGCGTTGCGGCGAGCGGGCGAAAACCTGCATCCGGCGATCGTCATCGGACCGTCGCGCTCGTCGGAAGGCTTCAGGCTCTATTACCTGGTGCGCTGGCTAAATAAGTAACCAC
The DNA here is from genome assembly GCA_041307825.1 of Azonexaceae bacterium. Lineage (GTDB taxonomy): Bacteria > Pseudomonadota > Gammaproteobacteria > Burkholderiales > Rhodocyclaceae > Azonexus. Next base: position 3,985 of record JBFZCS010000046.1, on the reverse strand, counting down.
CGTTTATGGAGCTTGCATGGAATACAAACGCAAACCGATAGGCATCCCGATCATATCCGCGGAACAGCCGGCTGATGGCAGTTCGCACGGCGCCTGCTCGGATGCCGAGCCGTTCGCGCTCATGGTGCTGGGCGACAGCATGGAGCCGGAGTTCATGGAACGCGAGATCATCGTCGTCGAGCCTGAAGGGCTGGCCACCGACGGATCGTATGTCATCGCCTTCCACAACGAGGAATACATCTTCCGCCAGTTGATCAAGCGCGATGCAGGCTGGGCCCTGCACGCGCTGAATCCCGCCTACCCTGATCACCCGATCGTCAGCCTGTCCGGTATCAGGGGGGTAGTGATCATGAAAAAGAAGCCCGGTCGGCCCAGCAAATCAGAAAAAAAATACTATGTCGGCAAAGAGAACGCCTGACCGAACGTTGGGGTTGGACTCATCAACTTGCAGCCGTCGCTAACCGAAAAGCAAAACAGCGATCAATGTCCCGGGTCCGCGTCATTTCAATGCAAGCGGGCACCCGTGGATTGTCTTCCGGGCTGACAAATCCCATTTCTCGATGAGTTTGCCATTGCTCGATCGAACCTGGTGTCAATCGACGCTGAGCGATTTGCCGGAATCCTTGGGTCCCAGGGCCAGAATTTTCTTGACCGCTCGCACCGCCCACCGTTCGGGCGATTCGTAAGCGCCTGCCTCGTCGCCGAACGAGATGCGCAGCATGTCTGTATCGATAATGCCGGGATTCAGCGGGACTGCCGCCATCCCTTCGGGCAATTCCTGAGCCAGCGCCTTGGTCAATCCCTCGATCGCCCATTTGGTGGCGCAATAGGGAGCAACGCCAGCCGATGTGCTGCGTCCCCAGCCGGAACTGACATTGACGATCACACCGCGTTTTACTTTGACCATAGCGGGCACGAAGTGTCGGATGACATTGGTGACACCATTGATATTTGCGCCGGTCAGAGCATCGAATTCTCTGGCCTGAATCTCCCAGAGCGGCGCGTTCCTGTTCACCAGGGCGGCGTTGTTGATCAGCAATTCAGGGATGCCGAGAGTATCGAGTATTTGAACTGCCCAACTGGATACCTGAACATCATCACTGACATCCACGGTGGCAAAGCTATGGGGTGCAGGATATTCCCGCCGAAGGGCTTCGATGTGCCCGGCATTGCGACCGCATCCAGCCACGGTATGACCGGCGGCCGCCAGTTCCCTGAGCAGGGCGCGCCCCAATCCCCGGGTGACGCCGGTCAAGACGACGATGCGCGGCGCACTCATTCAGACGGATCCTGAAATGGACGAGTATGTCCGGGATTCTGCATCGTTCCTGCGACTACAAAAACAGGGGGCCAGTCTCACATCCATATCAACCTCCTGCATGGAGCGGGTGAAGGGAATCGAACCCTCGTATGCAGCTTGGGAAGCTGCCGTTCTACCATTGAACTACACCCGCTCTGAACCCTCGTGGGAAGACGCACCCTTCCACGGGCAGGAATTCTAGCACCTCGCCCGCAGGTTTGCGATTGAACACGCCCTTCTTGCGAAGCGTTGCCGGATGCAAGTCCGCACGCTTTTGCTTCGGCCCATCGCTACGCAGCATGCCTCGCCGTCCTGGCGCAGCTGGAACCGGTAAAACCTCTGGCAAACTGTCCGGAATCGAATTGTCGATATAATGCATCGCGCATCTCTCATCGTCGCTCCAACCGGATCTACCTATGGCCGGAGATAATTCAATCCGGATTTTGTCCGTACTCTGTGCGGCAATCCTCGTCGCGGCCGCTTTGTATCTCGGAAGCGCCATTTTTGCGCCGGTCGCAATGTCGCTGTTCGTCATTGCCATTGTCTGGCCGCTTCAGAAAACCATCGAGGCGAGAATTCCGCGGGTGCTCGCGCTGCTGTTTACGCTCTCCGCAACCATCGTCGTCATTGGCACGCTTGCCTTGATAACATCCTGGGGAATTGGCATGGTCGGCCGCTGGCTGATTGCCAATATGGGCCGCTTCCAGGAGCTTTACGGGCATACGACGGAATGGCTTGACGGACATGGAATTCTGCTCGCCGGCCAATTCGCCGAACGCTTCAATGCACTTTCACTGGTACGCCTGTTCCAGGATATCGTCGCGCGGATCAACGGCCTCGTCGGGTTTTCGGTGATGGTGCTTATATTCACGATGCTCGGCCTGCTCGAGGTCCGCGACTTTCAACAAAAGATTCAGGCAATGAACAATGGCTTGACCGGTGACCGGATACTGGAAGCCGCCGCCAGGATTTCACATAAATTCCGCAAGTATCTCCTGGTCCGTACGTTGGCCAGCATCCTCACCGGATTTGTCGTCTGGGGTTTCACCCATGCCCTCGATATCGAACTGGCGGCAGCATGGGGCGTCATCGCTTTCGCCCTCAACTACATTCCCGTGATCGGCCCGCTGTTCGCGACGGTGTTGCCGACCTTGTTCACGGCGGCGCAGTTCGAATCATGGCAAATGGCGGCTTTCGTCTTCGTCGGTTTGAACATCATACAGTTCGTCATCGGCAGCTATCTGGAGCCACGGTTTTCGGGAACCGCGCTGGCCGTCTCGCCTTTCCTCATCGTCTTCGCGGTCTTCTTCTGGACCTTCCTGTGGGGCATCCCCGGAGCATTCATCGGGGTTCCCGTGACGATGGCAATTCTCACCGTATGCGAACTGGGTTCGTCCAGCCGCTGGATCGCCACGCTACTGTCGGGACCGGTCCGCGACGACGCCTAGCGGGTAAACGCCGACTTGTTCAATCCTCGGCGAGCTGGCAATACTGCCCGGCATGGAAGAGCAAAGGCGCAAGGTCGGGGGTTTCGCTGAAATTCACGACGCGGCCGACAAAGATCGAATGATCGCCGCCGGCCTGGCAGCTTTCGTTGATCACCTCGAAACTGGCGCAACAGTCCGCCAGCAGCGGTGCGCCTCCGGCGCCGGTGCGCCAGTGCAGCCCGGCGAAACGATCGACCGGCCAGGTCGCGAAGCGGTTTGAGAGATCGACCTGCCCCGCGGCCAGCACATTGATGGCATGGTGGCTGGCGTGGCGGAAGGCCTCGAGGTTGTGCGAGATGTTGTCGAGGCACCAGAGCACCAGCGGCGGGTTGAGCGACACGGCCGAAAACGAATTGACCGTCAGCCCGATCGGTTGCCCGTCGGGATCGATTGCCGTGACTATGGTTACCCCGGTCGCGAAGCGTCCGAGGGTGTTGCGCAAGGCGCGGGTATCGTCCTGAATCTCGCTCATCAAAAATGCCGGCTGAAAAACGCCGTATTATCCGTGCTCCGCATCCGCGCGTCGAGGCTGATTTGTCCATTGATTTTTCCGCCGATTTGTCCATCACTCCCGCCTTCAGCGAGCGACTGATCGCCTGGCAGAAAACTGCCGGGCGCCACGACCTGCCCTGGCAGCAGACGCGCGACCCATACCGGATCTGGCTCTCCGAGATCATGCTGCAACAGACGCAGGTCAGTGCGGTGATCCCGTATTTCCAGCGTTTCCTGACACGCTTTCCGACGCTGCAGGCATTGGCGGAAGCGCCGCTCGAGGCGGTGATCGAGCACTGGGCCGGACTCGGGTATTACGCCAGGGCGCGCAATCTCCATCGCTGCGCGCGCGAGATTGTCGCGGTCCACGCCGGAAAATGGCCAAATTCCGCCAGCCAGTTGAGCGCCCTGCCCGGCATCGGCCGCTCGACGGCGGCCGCCATCGCCGCCTTTGCGTTCGGCCAGCGCGCAGCGATACTCGACGGCAACGTCAGGCGTGTGCTGTGCCGCCGCTTCGCGATTGAAGGCTTTCCCGGCCTGGCCGCGGTAGACCGCGAACTGTGGGCGCTGGCCGAACGCCTGCTCCCCGCGGCGGATATCGAAAGCTACACGCAGGGTCTGATGGATCTCGGCGCCACCTTGTGCACCCGCAGCCGGCCGCGCTGCGAGATTTGCCCGGTGAACCCGGACTGTCAGGCGCGCCTGA